>JBBSPC010000213.1:0-6357 GCA_038259125.1 Chroococcales cyanobacterium
TTCAATGGACGCGGCTGCGTTTGAAGTTTATGTTTCTAAGTGTTTAGTGCCTCAGCTTTGGAAAGGAGCAGTGGTGGTGATGGACAATCTTCCTGCACAACCGTAGAAGCTATTGCACCTTTAATTGAAGCAGTGGGAGCGAAGATGTTAATAATGTAAATCTGTCTTCTGCTTTTGAAAAGTTAGAATATCTTGCCGACACAATAGATAAACTTCTGAAGAAGAGAAACGACATAAATTAAATATAGATAAATCAATTTAACGATGTATTGATAGCAATGAAAACTATAATCCAACACAAACACATTGTACAAACTAAAAATTTACAACTCGTTTTCAAGCAAGAGTTAATTCATCCTACCATAAATTATTATTCTTCATCTCTTCCATTTTTTTAAGTATTTTTACGTGATATTTTTCTTTCTGTAACCGCTGATGAACAAAAGCTTCATTAGCTGAAAAGCTGATATATCAATAGATAAAGATAAGCAGCAGGCGATATTTAGTTTTTTGTAGAAATTAATATAGCAATCTTTAATGTAATCATTTATTTGTATAGCTATTAATAGCCTCAACGCGATCGCCTTTAATTACCAGATTAAAATTCACCTTATTGCCCCATTGATGATTAAGGTTGCGTTACAATTTGCAACAAAAGCAATAGTGAATTTTAAAACATGAGTACGGCTTTAGTTACTGGGGCATCTTCGGGAATTGGTGAGTCGTTTGCCAGGGAATTAGCAAGTTTAAATACAAACTTAATTTTGGTCGCGCGATCGCAAGATAAATTAGAACAGTTAGCTCAAGAATTAAGTAATAAATATCAAGTAAAAACTGAAGTTATAGTTAAAGATTTGACTGAGCCAGCAGCAGGACAGGCAATATTTGACCAGGTTCAAGCTCAAGGTTTGACAGTCGATCTGTTGATTAACAATGCGGGAGTTGGCGATTATGGCGCATTTAGCGATCGCCCTTTAAGCAAACAGTTAACCATGATTCAACTTAATGTTACCGTCTTAGTTGAATTAACAGGATTGTTTTTACCTTTGATGCAGCAGCGTGGTAGCGGGGGAATTATAAATATTTCTTCAATCGCTGGCTTTCAACCCCTGCCCTATATGTCAGTATACGCTGCTACAAAAGCTTTTGTCCTTAACTTTAGCGAAGCACTCTGGGCAGAAACTAAAGATAGTGGAGTTAATATTTTTGCGGTATGTCCTGGTTCAACTAAATCGGAATTTTGGCAAAGAGCAGACTTTCCTGATAATTTTCCAGGAACAAGTTCTAACAGCATGACTAAGAGTGAGACAGTCGTCAAAGAAGCTCTCAAGGCAATGAAGAAAAAACAATCTACTATTGTTACGGGTGGTATTAGTAATCAGCTTTTAGTTAATGTTCCTCGATTTGTCCCTAGAGATTTTTTAGTTAGTGCCGTAGAAAAACAGTTTAAGAAATAACTCAACTTAAAAACTACTCATTTAATCCTTCGACAAATTTATATTTAATTTCACTTACTTGCCCAGCTTAAGAACCGTGAAACATGGCACAATTAAGAAACATTGAATTGATTAAATAAAAAATTTTAGTGGCTACTTTTCCTATTAGCCAACGTAACCGCTCAATAAATAAGGATTGATATGACTGCAACACTACAAGTACCTGCTAAAACCCGTCGTCAGGTATTTCCCTTCACGGCTATTGTGGGGCAAGAAGAGATGAAGTTAGCTCTTTTGCTCAACGTTATCGATCCTAAGATTGGGGGGGTTATGATTATGGGCGATCGCGGCACAGGCAAATCTACCACTATTCGCGCTTTGGCTGACCTGTTACCCGAAATTGAGGTAGTAGAAGGAGATCCTTTTAATAGCGATCCTCATGATGCAGACTTGATGAGCGATGAAGTTAAACAAAAAATAGATCAGCAAATACCAATTAATACCGTTAAGAAAAAGGTGCAGATGGTCGATCTTCCCCTTGGTGCAACCGAAGACCGAGTTTGTGGAACTATCGATATTGAAAAAGCTTTGTCTGATGGGGTAAAGGCTTTTGAGCCAGGATTGCTAGCTAAAGCTAATCGGGGCATTCTTTATGTAGATGAGGTAAATTTATTAGACGATCATCTTGTAGACGTGCTGCTTGATTCGGCTGCTGGTGGTTGGAACACTGTAGAAAGAGAGGGTATTTCGATTCGCCATCCCGCCCAGTTTGTAATGGTGGGTTCGGGCAACCCCGAAGAAGGAGAACTTCGCCCTCAATTACTAGATCGCTTTGGGATGCACGCGGAGATTCGCACTGTAAAAGAGCCAAATCTGCGGGTGCAGATTGTCGAACAAAGAGCAGAATTTGATGGTAATCCTAGTTCTTTTGGCGAGAAGTATGCTGAAGAACAAATAGCCATGCAAAACAAGATTATCAAGGCACAAGAGTTACTCCCTTCTGTAACAATCGATTACGATCTACGGATTAAAATCTCCGAAATCTGTTCAGAGTTAGACGTAGATGGTTTGCGGGGAGATATAGTTACCAACCGTGCTGCTAAAGCGATCGCCGCTTTGGAAGAACGTACAGAAGTAACGGTTGATGATATTCGCCGAGTAATTGTTCTTTGTTTACGTCATCGTCTACGCAAAGACCCACTAGAATCTATTGATTCGGGTTATAAAGTCCGAAAATCCGTGGCGCGTATTTTCGGGCTAGAACTAAAAGAGTAAGGCTTAGTTAGGTAAGGGAAATGCTAAATCTAAGTTTAAAATTTTTGAGAAGCAAAGCCTATGACAGTAACTACCGACAATCAAAAAATAGCGCAACAAGATTCTCAAGTTCCTTTAATTGAACTGCGAGGAGTCAGTAAATCCTTTGGTAACAAAGCAATTTTAGATCGGGTAAACCTAAAGATAGATCGAGGTGAAGCACTGGTGATTATTGGCCCTTCAGGGACAGGAAAATCTACTATCTTGAGGATGATTGCTGGATTAATGCCCATAGACAAAGGGTCAATCTATATGAGTGGGCAAAAGCAAAAAGGCTTAATAGAAGACCAAGAAAATTCCCTCGGCATAAGTATGGTGTTTCAACAGGATGCACTTTTTGACTCTTTAACTGTAGAGGAAAATGTAGGCTTTTCGCTTTTTCAGCATTCCAATCTCAGTCGTCGTAAGATTAAAGATTTAGTCGATGCAAAATTGGAAATGGTCGGTTTAGCAGGGACAAACAATAGTTTTCCTGCGGAGTTATCTGGAGGAATGCGTAAGCGAGTTAGCTTTGCCCGTGCAATTATATCCAATCCAGAAAATCCTCAAAGCAGACCAGAAATAATTTTATATGATGAACCAACGGCAGGTTTAGATCCAATTGCCTCTACCGTGATTGAAGATTTAGTGCGCGATTTACAGTGTACAGAAAGGGGTTGTGGTACATACATTATGGTTAGCCATCAACACAGTACCATTCGCCGTACTGCTGAGCGGATTATCTTTTTATATGGAGGCAAGATTCAATGGACTGGCACAGTTGAAGAAATTGATACTACTGATAACCCTCTAGTAAAGCAGTTTTTCAGTGGTAGCGTTGAAGGTCCAATTCATGTGGTTGATTAAACTAAAAAGCTTAAGGTGAGAGGAAAATATGCGATCGAGCACTGTCAGAGAAGGTTCGGTTGGATTACTAATTATATTTAGTATCCTGGTGTTTGGAGGTATAGTCTTGTGGATTAAAGGTGTTACCTTGGGGAATAAAAGCTACAAGATTACTGCTGATTTTCCTGATGTTAACGGTATCCAATCAGGAGATAGTGTTCGCTATCGAGGCTTAAAAGTTGGCAAAATTGACGAGATTAAGCCTAGTACCAATGGAGTTAATCTGGTAATTGAAATTGACTCCTCCGATCTTTTAATTCCGAAAAATTCTATCATTAAAGCCAGAAGTTCGGGTTTAATTGGGCAAACCTTTGTAGATATTGTGCCTGAGTCTAACTTACCCAAAGAATCGGCTGATTTAAGTCCCCTTAGTTCTAACTGCAATTCATCTCAAATTATTTGTAATAATGCTCGTCTTCGAGGAGAAAAAGGCGTTACCCTAGATGATTTATTGCCTTACACTTATCGCTTTAGCAAAGCTTATAGCAAACCAGAGTTTGTGGCGAAGGTGGACTCGGCGGTGGAAAACGCTAGCATAGCAGCAGCAGAAATTGGCAAGCTTACCAAAGAAGCTTCGGTCTTAGTCAATGATCTAAAGCAAGAAGTGGCTTCTGTGTCTGATGCAACTAAAACGATAACTGACGTGGCAGATAGTACTTCAACTGAACTGGTTGCTACAGCCAAAACTTATCAGCAAACTGGTGAACAAATTAGCAGGTTAACAAGCAATATTGATGAGTTAATTACTCAAAATAAAACCAACCTTACCACTACTCTAACTAGTATTGAAACTACTAGCGATCGCCTACAAGGTTTAGTAACAAAGCTAGATAAAACAGTTGATACCGCCGATACAGAGAAATTAGCTGCCAATTTAGCAGAATTAACCGCTAATGCTGCGGTGGCTTCTAAGAACTTAAAGAACATCTCGACAACTTTTGGCAGTGATGAAAGTTTAGTCAGCCTTCAACAAACCTTAGACTCGGCTAGAGTTACCTTTGACAATGCCCAGAAAATTACCGCAGATCTTGAATCATTTACTGGAGATCCTGCTTTTTTAAAAAATGTTCGCGATTTGGTTAATGGTTTAAGTAATTTAGTTTCTACTACCGACCAACTAGAACAACACGTTCAAACTAGCAATGCAATCAAACCAATGTCTGAAGCATTATTTGTTTCTCCTAAGACTGCGAAAACAGAAAAAAACAACAAACTGAAAAACATAAGCAATCAGCAATCTCCCTAATATTCAACAATTTGATTATCAATCTGACTAGGTTTACTTGGTAAGCTAAATAATAACCATATAAAAAGCGATCGCATTGAAGCAAATGATGATATTACCTGGGGCAACTGTGACAATTACTAATCCTGATGATACCTACTACAAGTTTCAAGGCTTAGTACAGCGTATAGATGATAGTAAAGTGGCAGTGTTATTTGAAGGAGGCAACTGGGATAAGCTAGTAACCTTTAATCTATCTGAGCTTGAAGCCGTAGATTTAACTAAAAAGAAGAAATAACGTTATCATATCGGGGATAAACATTTGTGGGATAAAAAAGCTATTTATGCCCAACTCCTTATCCCTATATGCAGCTCAAGCCTTTGTCCTTCATTTTTTATCTCTTAAAGAATGCGACTTCCCCTACCTCAATTTACGGTTGATGATCGCAACCCCAAACATATTGGGGAGGTGATTGAAACCTCTACAACTGAATATTTAGCTCAGTGTCTTGAACCTGAAGACTTAAAATTTCCTGTAATGCCTCCTTTTGGTAGCTGGATTAAATCTTTTGATGAAGAATCTGGTAATAAAATTCTGTCCGTGGTTACTTATGTCACCACTAGTCCCATTGATTCTGTTCATCGCGCTAGAGCATTAGGCTTATCTTTAGAAGAGTTGCGAGAACAACAGCCCCAAATATTTGCCATGCTCAAAACCGAGTTTAAAGCAGCTATTGTCGGTTTTGAAACACCAGCGAACGTTAATGGTAGTAAAGCGAAATTAGGTCAAGTATATCAATATTTACCTCCTCGTCCACCTCAAATTCATCAATCTGTTTATCACTGTGATGCAGAAGAAATAATTCACTTCACTGAAAAACTAGACTTCCTCAGAACTCTTTTACAGGCTAAGGATATACCCGTAGAATCTTTAGTTGCAGCATCTGTACGAGATATTTATCGTCAGCGAAAAGCAAATCGCGATTGGTTAGTTAATGTCGGTCGTACTCTCAGCACGCTTTTAAAAGATGATTATGATCGTCTACGCTATATTTTGAGTCAGATTCATTGGTAAGCATTAATCAAGTAATAGCTGGCGATCGCGTCTGGTTACCAAGACGAACCGCCAAAGCGTTTGCTCTGGTGAAGTTGGGCTAGGCGGACTCGAACCGCCGACTTCCACAATGTCAATGTGACACTCTAACCAACTGAGTTATAGCCCATTGCTAAATCTTGATTGATTGTATCAAAATAATCTCAAAAAAGCTATATTTGCCCTCAAAACCTGAGTTCGACGTAAAAAATAGACTGGAAACAAGTAACCAGAAGGATTTACGGCTATTTTTAAGTAACTAACTGTAGTTTAGACTAAGGAACAGTCTGGAAGAAAAAAACAAGAAAGAATGAAGGATGAATAGGGAGAAAATGAAAATAGCTTAAGAATTCAAACCCTCCCTATGATGAAATATGACCGATATCGAAAATTCCGTCAAGAAA
>JBBSPC010000214.1:0-6234 GCA_038259125.1 Chroococcales cyanobacterium
ATATGTCAGTTAAAATTGCTTCTCATACCTTACGTCTTCTTCTCCGTAGTCATTTTGGAATTGATGTTTTGACTTTTCAATCTATGAATCCTTGCTAAAATCTAATTCACATCAGACGTCTTTCTAGATGTTAAATAAACTACTTAACTCAATTGTTTTCAATCATCAAACCTATTATTTGCGCTTAATTTTGTTATTTAATTTAATGCTGATTTTTACTTTAAGTTCTTTTGCTGTTTGTTTACCAGCAGCAGCATTACTACGGCAACATCACGAAACGCCAGGAGTACTACGTTATCACGCTCAAGATTCCTTGAAAGATAGCGATGGCAACACATGGCAGGTGATATTATTCCCTGACAATCTCAAGACTTCTGAAACAAAGTATTATTTACGCTTGGTAGGATTTCCTGGCATCAAATCTTTTAATCATCCTCAGTCTTTAGAAATTATTACTTCTCAAGGAAATATTCTTAGCGCAACAGATGCTTATCCTCAGTCTGCTCCTGCTCCTAATGTTGGTCAATATGACTTTACGCCGATTATGCCTAGGCTACCATCAAAAGGTAGCTTGAAATTGGCAGTTGTCCTCAAGGAAAATAAGGAATTATCTCTAAAAATTCCTAACCAAGTCCTAACTGAATGGCAGCTATTAAGCAAAGAAATTGAATAACAGCTTATTAATCTTCAAAAATATGTTTATTTATTTCCTTATCCCTTTAAAGTTCCTTTTCACATCTCCTGTTATTTTAGGGTGGCGATCGGGAATTATAAATTTATCCCCATCACCAGTTGTTGAGATAGCAATCTAAATTTAATGAATGGAGAAGAGTTATTATTACTTTACAAACAGGGTAATAAAGATTTTAGCCGTGCCGATCTGAGTCAAATACAGATTATGCAAGTGGAATTGATTGATATCGATCTAAGTCGAACGGAATTGGACTGGGCAAACTTCAGTGGTGCTAATCTATCTAGAGGTAATTTCAATCGCGCTAATCTAGCAAATGCTCGCTTAATCAAGGTAAATTTAGCAGGAGCAAGCTTAAACAGTGCTGATTTGACTAATGCCGATCTTAGCTGGGCTAATTTAGAAAATACTTCTTTAATTAGAGCCGATTTAAGCAACGCTAATCTTAGTCAATCTTTTTTTCGAGATGCCAATCTTGCCGATGCTGATTTAAGCAATGCTAATCTTACTAGGGCAAATCTTGCGGGTGCTAATCTCAGCCGAGCTAATCTTGCGGGTGCAGACCTTACAGGAATGGACTTAAACGGTGCAAATTTGACTCGTGCAAATTTGAGTGAAGCTAATTTAACCAATGCAAATTTAAGTTATGCCAACTTTAATCGAGCCGACTTAAGTGGCAGCAACTTAAGACAGTCAAATTTACAGCAGGCAACCTTACAGGGAGCTAATTTACGCTCAACTAACCTACGTAGTGCCATACTGACTGGAGCGGTGTTAAAAGACACTGATGCAAGTAATAGTAGTCTGGCTAGTTTATCTCAATTGAGTTTGGCTACTCTTGAACCAGGCAACAAAATAGATTTAAGTAATGCTAATCTCACTGGAGCTAATTTACAAAGCGTAAATCTGCAAAATGCTAATTTTAGATTTGCCTTACTATTTAAAACTAATTTAGAAAAAGCTAATTTAGAGAATGCCAGTTTAATCGACGTATATCTGCGGGGAGCTAATTTAAGAGGTGCTAATCTTAAAAATAGTGTCTTAAGCGGCATTAATTGGAAGGGAACAACTATGCCTGATGGTACGATTCATCCCTAAATCAATGATCAATTATCAATAGCTACAAGCCCAAAATAGTTTTGGCAATATAAAAGTAAATTAGTACTCCTAAGACATCAACGGCGGTAGTAATAAAAGGTGCAGACATAAGGGCTGGATCTAAGCGAAAAGAGCGGAATAAAAAAGGTAAAGCCGAACCCGCAACGGAAGCTAAAAGTGCGATCGCCACAAGGCTGATACCTACAGACACGGCTACTTCTATACTTCCCTGAAGAAAATAAGCCCAAACCGTTGCCAATGTGCCTAAGATTAAACCCAATAAAATTCCCGCAGCAGCTTCGCGAAAAATAACCTTTCCCGCCCCCATGTTTTGAATTTCTTCAGTATTCAAGCCTCGGATAACTACCGTTGAAGACTGTGCGCCCACGTTTCCTCCCGTCCCCGTTAACAAAGGAATAAAAGCAGCTAAAATGACTACCTGCTTTAAAAGCTCTTCGTTATAGCGAATAATTGCCCCTGTAACTGTATTGGTAAGTAAAAGCACAAATAACCAAACTACTCGGCGACGAGCTACTGTCAGTAAATTAGTTTGAAAATAGTTGTCTTTATCAGACTGTACGCCACCTAAAGCATAGATATCTTCTGTGGCTTCTCGTTCAATAATATCAATCACATCATCGACAGTAACTACTCCTACCAACCTTTCCTCGCTATCAACGACGGGTAACGCTAAAATGTCATAGCGTTGAATAGTTCTAGCGACTTCTTCTTGATCTGTATCGGTATGAACAAAAACTACGTCGCGGGTCATAATTTCTGCCAAGGTTGTTTCTGGGCTAGCAATTACCAAATCTCTTAAAGAAACAATTCCCGTTAGCTGTCGAGATACATCAGTTACGTAAAGATAATAAACTACTTCTGAGGCATTAGATAGGCTGCGAATTCGTTCTAGAGTCTGGCTAACGGTCAAATTCTCTTTCAAAGAAATATATTCGGGGGTCATGATGCGCCCCGCGGTGTCTTCCTCGTAACCGAGTAAAATAGCTGTAGCTCTACGTTCTCCTGGGCTTAACTGTGACAATAGACGACGGACGATTTTAGCAGGGAGTTCATCAAACATTCTAGCGCGATCGTCAGGAGACATTTTATCTACAATGTCTAGAACTTCTTGGCGTTTGAATTCTTGAATTAGTGCTTGTTGGACATCAGTATTGAGATATTCATAGACTTCGATCGCCTCGGCTTTAGATAGTAGGCGAAAAGCAATTAATTGACTTGATTCGGGTAAACCTTCAATTGCTTCGGCGATGTCTACTGGCTGTACAGGAATTAAAAGAGATTTTGCTCCTTGCAGGTTGCCACTTTCTAACAGTAATTCTAGTTGCGATCGAACTAACTGCCGTAATTCGTTGTGTTTAACTCCATTTGGTATCATACATTACGTCCAATAATACAAACTGATCATTTTTTGATTTTCACTATTCTTTTAAACTAATAAAATTTAGTTATTCAAAGTATTTATAATAAAATCCTCTACATTTTTGTATTTTTTAACATTGTTTTCCATCTTGAGATGAATCCTTTTAATTTGGCTGTGTTAATCTACTAAAAAGTAGAGATTTCGATTCGGTAAGCGTGTTTATTTTAATTTGTTATAACCTCTCGGCTACATATAGATTGACAAGCTTTCTGCCGAAATATCTATCTCAAAATAATTTCGTTAATCAGGAGACAATCAATGTCAATCTATGTAGGTAATCTTTCTTATGAGGTCACTAAAGAAGATCTTACGACTGTTTTTGAAGAATATGGTACTGTATCTAGAGTATCTCTTCCTTCCGACCGTGAAACAGGTCGTCCTAGAGGATTTGGATTTGTAGAAATGGGCAGCGAAGACGAAGAAACAAAAGCAATTGAAAACTTGGATGGTGCAGAATGGATGGGAAGAGAGCTAAGAGTTAATAAAGCAAGACCTCGCGAAAATAACAAAGGAGACGGAGGTAGTCGTCGTTTTGAAAGCTCCTCTAGTAACTACTAAATTGCTAGTTTCAGAAAATCATTGTCTTGAGAAATCATCCAACAGCACTCCAAGGGAAAGCATTGCTTCTCATCGGAATGCGATCGTCATTTCCAAAGCCCAAATTAAAGTTAGGCTCATTAGTGATGGGTTGACCATTAATAGGAGATGGAATACCAGATGTTTGAGCGAATGCTGCATTAATTGAGCAGAAAAATAAAGTGCTGAGGCGAGATTTCTGTACTTCATCGTCTTTTTATTTAGTCTGGGTGAATCATCTTGAAATAACTTTGTAAATGCAAACCCTTATCAGTCGGATAAAGAAGGTCAGGAAAAGTCAGAGGCACTATGCCAGTAAGCTCACGATCTCACATTGAACAGTGATGCATAATCACTTTAGAGATTGCACCACCGATAACTTTTCGACAACTAGCTGAGATGGATAAATACGAATTTGGTCAGTTTCTTGCTTGTCGTGGAGTGTTACGGCATTACGGTTCTGTAGAATTAGATGATGGTTTTTAAATGCGTAACGTCAGTACCTAAAATTAAAACAGGCGATCGCTTTTTTGATTTCAACATCTGGCGTTTTGCAGCTAAATTCCGAGGAGTGTAGAGAAATTTGGCGTTGGTAAATGCGTAATGCTATTGGGCTTAAAATAAAGTAGTTTAGATTACTAGTTTTGGCTAATGGACTGTCCTAAATGTAAATCATCTCAAAGCAAGCTCGCGCGTTCCCTAGCGTCTTAAAAAGACGCGGGGTCGCTCGCCAAAATGGTTATCGTCGTGGAAAACAGTCATATAAATGCAACAATTGCGGTACTCAGTACGTAGCCAATCCATCTTCTAGAGCCTACTGTCGACAAATCAAACAAACTTGTATTGAAATGTATCTTAATGGCATGGGTATCAGAGGAATTTCGAGAGTGACGAAAGTTAGTCACACGACGATCTTGAACTGGATTCAAGCAGCAGGAGAATCCTTATCTGATGGATCTCAAGATGAAGAAATTCCCGAAATCACGGAAATTGACGAACTTCAAACTTTTGTAGGCACGAAAAAGAACAAATACTGGGTTTGGACTGTGGTCAACCACAAAAAGAAGGGTATTATTCTTTGGGCAATTGGCGATCGCTCTCATCAAACATTTGCTTCAATTTGGTCAGTTATTAAGTGCTGGCATAGCTTTTGGTACGTTACGGATGGATGGAAAGTTTGTCCAATGTATATTGAATCGGAAGACCATCTCATCTCGAAGACTTATATGACTAGAGTTGAGGGAGAAAATACAAGACTTAGACATTACCTTGCTCGATTGCACAGAAAAACGCTTTGTTATTCCAAATCTTTGACTTTTCTCCAATATTCTATTCGTTTACTCTTGTACTATCTAAGATTTGATACTGTTCCTAGTTTTTCTTAAAGCATTACGCATTTACCAACGCCAGAAATTTTATAGGGGATTTCGACATTAACTAGAAAGATTGAATAAAGAGATCATAAATGAAGCAGAAACATCAGGAGTTTATAATCAGAGATTGGCAAAAAGGCGATCGCAACAGCGCAGCAGAGGTAATTAGAACGGTATTAGAAGAATATGGCTTACCTTGGCAACCAGAATTGGCAGGGTATGAAGCGTTTGGCTCTATCTTAAAAAAACTTCTTTAAACCTATAGAGGGTAAACCAACCAACGATAAATTTTCATCTTCATAACAGAACGCAGCAGCTACAGATAATCTTGAACTTATTACCAACGCTTTCGTCCGTCCTCTGCCGTGAAGTGTTAGCTGACTATAGTAGCAAGTTGCAAATATTACTTGCTATATTCATACCCGCACGGTGGTCACTCGCAGTTTTAGCAAAACTTATTACATATCGATTATCTTGACAAAACCTAATCTTATAATGATTTGTCTCTGAGATGATTTCAAAGCCCATATTTGTCAACGCACTTTGTATCTGTGGTTTCATTTTCTTATAATCTTCGAATTTCGTTCTCTAAAGCTTCTCTCTTGTTTTCAGAAGCATTGTTATTAACAAGATCTTGCAAAACATGATATCGACGACTTTTATTATGAACGTTATTAACATTCTTTAATATATTTAAAATCAATTCTTTTCTTTCCAAAATATAAAAATCGCTTTCTGTTAGTTCAAAAGAGATGGATTTACTTTCGTTATGTAAACTTATTTGTGAAGTATTATTCCTTGTTTGCGACTTATAATTATCATTTATCGATCTCAGTTGAGAGTTTTCTCTTTCCAAATCATTTACTTTCTTTTCTAACTCTCTAGTAGCTTTTTCTATTTCTCTTTCTATATCATTGTATAGAATCCATTTGAGATCTTTTGGGCGATCGCGTAGAATCAAGGCAAAGTAGAGAAATTTAAGTAAGCTGGGGCAAGAAATGGGATATTCAAGCGATTTGACAGATAAAGAGTGGAAAATTATTGAGCCGTTGTTA
>JBBSPC010000215.1:0-6229 GCA_038259125.1 Chroococcales cyanobacterium
AAAAGAGTTATTCTCGACCCAAAAAATCACAAACAAAGACAGCTTAACTATATTTTTGGCTAATTATTTTCTCTTTTAGCTATTTTAAACTGGCTGAACTATTTTCTCATGATTTTTTTTAGTCTAAACTACAGTTATTTAGAAATAGAAAATTGGGCAGAATAATAATTTTGTATCTATAGCCTTAATATCAGATTTTCTTGAGCGATCGCTATTACAGACAACAAATTATTTAAGCGCGGACTTTTTTCAACATCACCGAAGTAAGAGCTACAGCTAATATCAGCAAGAGAAAAGTTACTACAACTAAAGCTGCACCATAGCCAAAATCCAAATAGCGCATTACCGTCGAGTAAATATAAATTGAAACTGTTTCTGTTGAACCAGCAGGACCACCGCCTGTCATTACCTGCACCAGATCGAAAATACCAAACGATTGGGCAAATCTAAACAGTAAGGCAATTAAAAGCTGAGGCATTAATAAGGGTAAAGTTATTTGCGTAAAACTCTGCCAAGGACTTGCCCCATCCATTCGATGAGCCTCATATAAATCTTCAGAAATAGATTGCAGTCCAGCTAATAAGATGATGCTAATAAAAGGGGTTGTTTTCCAAACATCAGCCACGATTAAAGCCGTCATAGCTAAAGCAGGTGTGCCTAGCCAATTAATACCTGTATCAATCAATCCTAGACGGGTAAGTATATCGTTAACCACCCCATATTGATCGTTAAAAATCCATGCCCAAGCTAACCCCATGACAGCGGTAGGTAAAGCCCAGGGAATAATCGAAATTGTGCGGACAACTCCGCGACCAAAAAAAGACTTGTTTAAAACTAAGGCAATTCCCAAGCCTAAGATCAATTCTAGGGAAACACTGATTACAGTGAAGACAGAAGTATTAAATAAACTTTGCCAAAATCTACCATCTCCCAACATTTTTTGATAATTACCAAAACCTGCAAAAACTGGCTGTAGTTGTGTACCTAAGTTTTCGGTAAACCAGCTTAGATAAAAGGCTCTGACAATAGGATAGATAAATACCAAACCCATTATAATTAAAGCTGGAAACAGTAAAAGCCAGCCCGTTAGTTTTTCTTGTTTATTAAGCATTTTGATAATTACTAATCACTGATATTTTCCTCATCTTTCATTCCTCATCTTTTTAATAAGTTGCGGGTTTCGCTAGCAGCAGCTTTCATAGCTTGTTTAGGAGTCGATCTGCCTGTTATGGCTGCACTAAGATAACGCTGAAGAATATCTGAAGCTTGAGCATACTGAGCAATAGGCGGACGTAAGGCAGAACTTTTAACCACATCTAATAACTTGGGGTAATAACTATATTTAGCTACAATCTCAGGGTTATTAAATAAGACTGTACGACTGGGAACAAAACCAGTTTCTAAGACAAATTCTCGTTGTGATTCTTCGCTGCTAAGAAACTTCATTACTTGCCAGGTTTCATTTGGGTGCTTGGTGCTTGTAGAGATACCTAATCCCCATCCTCCAAGGGTTGCACCGCTATTTTTGCCCTCTGCATGAACCATTGGCTTGATATTAAATTTTCCTGCGATAGGAGACTCTAACGCCAAACTGTAGACGTAAGGCCAATTTCTTAAAAAAACTGCCTTGCCATTCTCGAATAAACGGCGGGTTTCCTCTTCGGCATAGGTAGTGACTCCTGGAGGAGAAACTTTTAGCGAGATCGCCTTATGTAAAAATTCTGCCGAGGCGATCGCTTCTGGTCGATCTAAACCAACATCCAAAGTGTCAGAATCGATCCAAAAGGCTCCATTCCCTGCCAAAATCTCCACAAACATGGCAGCTAATCCTTCATACTGCTTCCCCTGCCATACATAACCCCAGTCCGCTAATCCCTGCTTTTGTAAGTCCTGAGAAATTTTTAGTAGTTCGTCGAAGGTTTCTGGCGGTTCATATCCAGCTTGTTCTAGTAAGTCTTGGCGATAATAAAGCATTCCCGCATCAGAGCGAAAAGGAAGACGATACAGCTTATCTTCATACATTCCCCCTGCAAGATCTGCCTTGAGATATTCTGCTGCTTCAGCAGCCGACAGGCGATCGCTGATATCTCTCAACCAACCCGCAGCAGCGAATTTGGAAGTCCAAACGATATCCATATAAACTAAATCGTAAGGAGAATTACCTAGTAAAAACGAAGATGTATATAAATCTTCTACTTGGTTACTATCACTGGGAGCTTCGATAATTTGAAAGCGAATATTTGAATGCTGTTGATTAAATTTATTAACTAAAGGCTGTAGCTGCTGTGCTTCATCGGCTCTGATTAAAGTTTTGATCGTCACAGCTTGCTGAGTCCAGGCAGGTAAGATGGCGAAGAAAGTTAAACCCAAACCAGCCAGTAAAACAATTAGGAAATAAGTTTTGATAAATTTAAAGGTATTTTTTCTGATTTTTGTTATCAGACGAAGAATTAACATTATTTATATCTATTGAGCTAAATGATTAGTAATATTGGTAATAGTTTCAGATGTGTGCTTACTTTACAACGAAGTCCCCTTGGCAATCAAAAATTAAAAATCTTCAACACCATGTCATAAAAACAACGTTTACTAGGAAACTTCCGTGTTTATAAGAATCAATAGTTCGGACAGTTTTGACAAAAGCTTGCAAAGCTTAATTTATCGTTGATTATTTCAGTCGAAAGTAAGGCTAAAATACCTATTTTTCGGTATCTATTAAATTTTGTCCGAACCATTGTAAGAATGTATTGAAATTTTATTAGCAGTAATATCTGGTTATTCAAAAGGTAATCCACTATTTGCAAGGTGGTTTTACACAGTTTTCTAAAATTAATTCCTCTTGCTCTATAATCCTGCATTTATAGCTAAAGCAGGGTTTTTTGTATATATTTGAATTTTTTCTATTACTAATAAGCTTAAATAAAAACTTATAGATTATATTCAATCGAATAATTATCAACACTAGTAAAAATGAGCTATACTTTACCATTGACAAAGCTAGAAGTAATGTTACAAGCTGGTATTTATTCAGCACAGTACTTATTGCTAGCAATCATAAGGTAAAGTTGAGGAGGAGGCTATTCCTGAGCAGCTAAACCTGACTGTAAGCTTAAGAGGCACCCGCGAAGTCAGGGAAAATTATCAAATATTTCGTCTAACTGGGTTACTCGATGCCTTTTCAGAACCAGCATTCCGTAAGGTTATTGGTAACTGTATAGACGAAGGACCAAAAAACCTAATTTTGGTTCTTGCACAAATTGATTTTATCGATAGTTCTGGTCTGGGAGCTTTGGTGCAGCTTGTTAAAAAGGCGCAAACAATAGGAGGTAGTTTACAGGTTGTTACTAACCCCAGGGTTACACAAACCGTTAAGCTAGTTCGTTTAGAGAAATTTCTTTCTCTCCAGCCTTCTGTAGAAGCGGCACTAGAAAGCTTGAAGAAATAACGTCCATTAAGGGCGTTATTTTACCAGAACAGACTTGATAATACGCCAATAGACACGGCTCACGCTTAGGTAAAGTTCGGAGTTATGGGAGATTCGACCACGACAAGTCAATTAACTCAAATTGAACGGTTGTCGCCGATCGCTCTAGCGTATGTAGGAGATGCTGTATTTGAACTATACGTTCGCACCAGATTCTTAATGCCCCCGAAACGGATGGCTAGTTATCATAGCCAAGTCGTCACCCAAGTAAGAGCCGAGAGTCAGGCGACTCATTTATCCACTTTGCTCCCATATCTAACCGATAGGGAAAAAGAAATTTTACGCCGAGGACGTAACGCTTGTGTAACAAAGCCTCGTCGCATATCTCGTCATATTTATCAGCAAGCGACTGGTTTAGAAGCATTAGTTGGCTATCTTCATTTGAGCGATCCGCAGCGTTTACAAGCATTACTTGCCAAATTAAATTTTGATTTAATTGACAATTGACAAGGGACAATGGACAAAGGATAATTATTTTCTCCCAGCAATAGGCTTTAAATAATGAAACCTAAGTCTTCCCACGAACAAAAACAGAAAAAGATTGAGATTAATAGATCTAAAAATAAACCTGCTTCTGTTTCTACAAGCACCATTTCATCCGAACAGAAAGAAGAAATAGATTTGACCTATGGTCGTCATGCAGTTTTGGCTGCTTTAAAAAGCGATCGCCAGATTAATCGAATTTGGCTTACAGATAAGCTACTTGCTCACGGACAGTTTTATCCCTTAGTTAAAGAGGCTAAAGCCAACGGCACAATCATTGATGAGGTAGATTCCCGTCGTTTATCTCAGTTAACCCAAGGAGGCAATCATCAGGGAATTGCGGCTCAGGTTGCTCCCTACTCTTATTGGGATTTGTCCACTTTAATTGACCATGCCAAAAAAACTCCTGACCCTGTAATTGTAATTGCCGATGGGATTGAAGATCCTCATAACTTGGGGGCGATTATCCGTACTGCCGAAGCGTTAGGAGTTCAGGGAATAATCATTCCCCAACGACGAGCAGCAGGGGTTACTTCTACGGTAATGAAGGTGGCAGCAGGGGCATTAGAAAATATGGCGATCGCCAGAGTCGTTAACTTGAACCAAGCAATCCTAAAGCTTAAAGATGCTGGCTTTTGGATCTATGGCACAACAGCCGATACAGATACTATGCTGCACCAGATCAATTTTAGTGGCTCAGTGGGTTTAGTTATCGGCTCAGAAGGTGAAGGCTTGAGTCAGTCAACAGAGAAAAACTGCGATCAGCTAGTAGCTATTCCTTTAGTTGGTAAAACACCTAGTCTTAATGCTTCTGTGGCAGCAGCGATCGCTCTTTACGAAGTATTTAGACAAAGACAATAGACAACATTAAAAGAAGCTATAGCGAAGAAACTAAATAATGATCTTGAAATAGCAAGAAATAATAGGCTAAGAACTGAAAAAGCAGAGAGACAAACAAAATTAGAAGCCGAACAAACCAAGTGCGATGATTTTAAAACAAATAAAAAAGTTATCGAATCAAGATTGACTCTGCAATTTTTATGATTTTGGGAAAATAGAATCTAACTCTAAACTTACTTTTATGAAATCAGGAATAAATATTGTTTCATCAGGTAGAACAATATTTATATTTTTATAGCCAAATTTACCTTGATTATCAGCAAAAGGATTACTATAAACTTCTAAATGATTATCGACTAGATTAATAATCCAGTAATTATTAATTCCTGCTTCTGCATAGAGAGATAACTTAGTTTCCTTATCGTATTTAAGAGTAGAATCAGATATTTCGATAACTAAAATAATGTCTTCTACCGTAGGATGAGCAGAGAGATAATTATCATCTTTTTTATTCGCAATGACTACATCAGGTTCGGGTTCGCTGTTTGAGGGAAGAGTAATAGGTTCTTGTACTCTAATTTCAGCTTGTTTACCTATTAGTTCATAGAGCTGTTTCCATAATAAGGAGTTACAAACCGAGTGAGGAGTTCTTTTCGGTGCCATTTCAATAATTTCTCCCCTAATCAGTTCTATTCTGTCGTTTTCGGTGAAAAATCCTAAATCTACAAGCTGATGATATTCAGCGATGGTAAATTTTCTACGAGTTGCAGCAACCATTATTTTCCGCAGGAATGACTTACTCTATTTTACTGACAGTTTGAAAATTAATCTGTTGTTAAATTACAAATGAGAAATTAAGTTTTGTTCAATCAATTCCTCTAACTTTCGCCCTGTATCATCTCATCGCTCAAGTTATCTCGTTTAACTGATTCTTCTAAAGCTGCAAATAACCGCTTGGCATTTTCAGGCGATCGCAGTAAATGTAAACTCTCTCTCTAATCCCTAAATAGATTACAGTGAGTTACTAGATTTTATTAGCCAAAAGAAATTTCTCTGCGATCGCATCTTCAGCATAATTTGTTATCGATAGAACTCCTCATTGAAGTTGCCCAATGTCATACTAATTTAATTATTTTCATTATTAACGCAACCATGCTCAAATCTATTATGCTGTTAGCTATTTCCAATGTCTTTATGTGTTTTGCTTGGTATGAACATTTAAAAGATTTCAAAACCGCTCCTCTGTGGGTAGCTATTGGCGTTAGCTGGTCGATTGCTTTTTTACAACGGTTCGGACAAAATTAAGAAGCAATAATACCGTAGTTAGAAAGGCTTCGGTAGTTAGGATGGGATTTAATCAAAGTTGGCTCAAGATCTAACTGTTGAATAAATCGTTCTAGTAGATGGTGATTGAGGGTACGG
>JBBSPC010000216.1:0-6209 GCA_038259125.1 Chroococcales cyanobacterium
ATTGGTGGTCACAGCTTAAGGCTTTTCTGAGACAGTTTTCTCCCAGGACTTCCAAAAGGGTCGATCTGCTGATAAAAATAGCGATGGATTTAATTAATCCTCAACATTTGCGTAACTGGTTCGCTCACTGCTGCTACTGTTCCTCTTAAACCTGCAAACCGCTGTATTTAACGGCAATATGTTAGAAATTGGACAGAAACTTAAAAAGTAGAACAATTTATCTACGCGATCTTGACGAAGTATCTTCGTTTGACCATTCTCTCCGTCTGGTACTATCGCGATCGCGATTTTAGCGTTTACCCTATCCCTCTTCTGTCACTCTCCGAATTAAAAAAGTAACAAACAACAGAGGCTATCGCGAAAGGTTCAATGATGGAAATTGATTCATAATATTTATTAAACGATGGAATCCTAGTAATAATGAAAACCTTCTCGTTTAAGATTTTTGAGCGATCGCTTTAGGCTATGAGTTTGATTCCTAACTACATGAATACCAAACTGTCTATTAAAACGTTTTTTGTGGAGATCGTGACATACTGATTCAGGTAAATTGAAAACAATAGCCACCGCAAAGCAATGAATTAGTCTTTTATTCCATTTCTTTCCTTATCCCTCATCTCTCAAAACCTACTCCCACTCAATTGTCCCTGGGGGTTTGGAGGTAATATCGTAAACCACACGATTTACTCCTTTTACCTCGTTGACAATTCGATTAGAAATAGTTTCTAATAAATCATAAGGTACTCTTGACCAATCTGCGGTCATGCCGTCTTCACTGGTAATAAAGCGCAGCACAATTGGATGAGCATAGGTGCGTTTATCTCCCATTACTCCCACGCTGCGAATTGGCAATAGCACCGCAAAGGCTTGCCAGTAGTCGTGGTACATACCCTGTTTACTAATTTCATCGCGAACAATAAAATCAGCATCCCGCAGAATATTTAATCTTTGGGCGGTAACCTCTCCAACAATCCGAATTGCTAAACCTGGTCCTGGGAAGGGATGGCGACGTACAATTTCTTCTGGCAAACCAATAGCGCGGGCAACATTACGCACCTCGTCTTTAAATAGCTTGCGTAAAGGCTCAACTAATTTAAAGCGTAAATCTTTGGGTAAACCACCAACGTTGTGATGGCTTTTGATCTTAACTGCTACTCTTTCACCTGTTTTGGGGTCGACATTGGTATCAGCCGACTCAATTACATCAGGATAAAGAGTTCCCTGCGCCAAATAATCAAAGGGACCTAATTTTTTTGACTCTTCTTCAAAAACTTTGATAAACTCATGTCCAATACGACGACGCTTGAGTTCGGGATCGCTTACGTCCTCTACCTGTTTTAAAAAGCGATCGCGAGCCATCACGTATTCTACAGGAATCAAGAACTTATTTTTAAATATTTCTACTAGTCTTTCTGGTTCACCCTTACGCATGAAACCCTGATCGATAAACATACAGGTCAACTGGTCGCCAATGGCTCTATGGAGTAGAAAAGCCAAGGTAGAAGAATCAACCCCCCCTGAAAGAGCCAATAAAACTCTTTTATTACCCACTTTAGCGCGAATATCTCGAATTGACTCTTCAACAAAGGCTTCTGTTGTCCAGGTTGGTTCACATTCGCAGACATGATAAACGAAATTACGAATTAAAGCGATCCCACCATTTGAATGCACTACTTCAGGGTGAAACTGTACGCCGAAAAGCTTTTTCTCAGGATTAGAAATAGCAGCACAGGGAGTATTCTTGGTGTATGCCAAAATAGAAAACCCTTCTGGAAGCTTAATGCAGGAGTCTCCATGACTCATCCACATGGTAGCTCCAGACTCAACATTAGTTAGCAGGTCTGTAGGGTCTTCTATAAACAGGGGCGCTTTACCATATTCGCCTAATTTAACTTTTTCTACCGTACCGCCCAATTGCTTGACCATTAGCTGCATTCCGTAGCATACGCCAAGAACAGGTATGCCTAAATTCCAGATTTCAGGATCGCATTGGGGAGCATGATCGTCGTATACAGAACTCGGTCCACCAGAAAGAATAATTCCTTGAGGATTTATTTCGCGAAGTTGATCGGCAGTAGTTCGATAAGATAAAACTTCTGAATACACTTGAGTTTCTCGTATTCTACGAGCAATTAACTCAGAGTATTGAGAACCAAAATCAATAATGATTATTTTCTGGCGATTAGTTTGATTGAGCAGAGACTTAGGAGATAAAGTCTCATTGCTAGGCGAGATTGGTTCTGTCTGGGTAGTCACTATACTCTAGTAAAGTCTATGTAGGTAATGTAAATAATTAAGTAACAAAGTGTGAATAATTATCGGCTTTTACGCCATTGTTGTATTTAAAGAGTTATGATCCAACAGGGTCAGGCTCTATATGTATAAAGTGTTATAAATATTCTTAACAGGTTAACATAGATTGGGTAGCAAAAGGAGAGCATTTTGGCTTTTTTTGATAATGTTTCTCTGGCGATCGAATAATACTGAGCCAACGCAAAGTTTCTTTTCAGAATACTTGCGAATATATGCCTGAGATTTTAAATCGATCGCCTGAGTAAGTTCTTCGTAAACCAAATCCGCCCAGCTAAAATCTTGTTCATTTCCTAAGTCTAACTCTCGCAGCAGGTTTAAAGCGGAGTCGGCAGTAGAACATTCAAGAATTTTAATTGCTTCAGCCTGGGGTAAACCCAGCTTGGCACAATAAGCGGTTAAGATCTCTAGTCTGCCATCGGCAAGATGATTATGGGTGTGGAAAATGCCCCCAGCTAACTTGATCAGCTTACCGTGATAACCAAATAGCAAAATTGACTTTACTTCTGCAAAGCCTGCGGTTACCAACATTGAACCCAGCCAGTTAGCAGTTTTGATGATTCTTGGCGAATCTATGCCCGCTCTTTGCGCCAGATCGATACCATTTTCGCCGATACAAAAAACTAAAGAATCATACAAAGCTGCCTTTTCCCTAATTTGAGTCTGATATTCTTCTAGCTGACTGGGGGCTATTAATGGCTGAACAATTCCTGTTGTCCCTAACAAAGATAATCCTTCCACTACCCCAAAAGCTTCATTAGAGGTGCGTTTAGCCAGTCTTTGTCCTTCGGGCATGATAATAGTTATCACAATGCTTTCATTGCTTTGAAGCAAAGGTTTGAGATTTTCTATAATTAATTCTTGGGCATAACTATAAATTGCTGCCTTATTCTCATCACCATAACGACCAATACCTTCTCCTCCTTTGATAGTAATTTGCTCTGAATCAGAATTACTCAAGCTTACCTTTGCCCAAATAGGCGTATGACGAGTTAAATCCAGGTGATCTCCAGGATCACTATGAGTTATGGCGATCGCTGTATATTTATCAACTTTTGCCACCTGTTCAACAGCAATATCAACTATCTGGAATGGTTTGATTAAATTTACTTTGACCGTATCTTGAGGTGGTTCTTGATGGAGATGGTGTAAAGCAGCGATCGCACTAGCACAGGCAAAAACAGGTAAGGTATATCCAGTAGACATTATTAGTAAAGTCAAAAGTATTAACTGTCTTTTTAGTTAGAAATTATTCCGCCACTTTAGGAAGAAATAATTTCTAACCGTTGGTCAGGTTCCCCGCCGTAAAACGACGGGGCTTTCTTGCTCAATAGCCTCAACGGGGGTTCCCCCCGCAACGGCTTTTCGCGCTGCCTGACCGTTGCTCAACTAGCTTTTAACTGGCAATCTTGTCTAAAGTTTGCTGAAGACGAGTTTTATCTGCCCCTAACTGATTGAGTAACAACCAAGTTTGAGCTAGATCCGGTCCATGTAATTCTCCTGTCAAACTTGCCCGTAGCGATCGCATTACTAAGCCTTTTTTGACTTTTTGGCTTTTGGTGACTTGCTTAATCAAAGCCTGAGCATCATCTTCACTCATATCAGCGTTATTTATTTCTTCGACAATTTCAGTTAACACCGCTGCGACACCTTCTTGCTGAAGTAAATCCATTGCCTCAGAGGTATATTCTACTGAGTCTACAAAAAAGACGCTGGTTTCTTTAATTACATCGGTTAAACGATTAAGAGTAGGTGCAGTTAATGCCGTCAACTTTTCTAACCAACCTCGATCCATCTTGTCTACAGCATATCCTTCTTCTTGCCAATAGGGAATCAGCAAATCAGTTAATTGATTGGCAGGCATTTGATGGAGATACTGACTATTGATCCAATCTAATTTATCCCAGTCAAACTTTGCTCCTGCCTTGTTAACTCGATCTAAATCAAATTCTGGCGCTGCTTCTTCTAGAGTAAAAATCTCTTTAGTAGAGTCAGGAAAAGTCCATCCCAACAGAGTCATGTAGTTAACCAATGCTTCGGGTAGAAAACCCATTTTACGAAAATCATCAATAGAAGTCACGCCATCACGTTTAGACAGTTTGCGTCCTTCTTCATTGAGAATTAAAGGAGTATGGGCAAAGATCGGAATTTCTCCGATCAATGCTTCGTAAAGCAAAATTTGTTTAGCGGTGTTGGCAATATGGTCTTCTCCGCGAATAACGTGGGAGATTTTCATATCTATATCATCGACAACTACTGCCAGATTATACAAAGCCTGCCCATAAGGCTCGTCATTCTCTGCTGTGCGGGCAATTACCATATCACCCCCCAAATCACTACCCTGCCAAGTAACGGTATCTCTGATCGCATCTTTCCAGGCAATAGCGCGATCGCCGTCTATTTTGAAACGAATCACGGGTTTGCGTCCTTCTGCCTCAAATGCCTGTTTTGCTTCAGGACTGAGATTGCGGTGACGATTATCATAACCAGGAGCTTGTCCTTTAGCTTGTTTAGTTTCGCGTATTTCGTCTAATTCTTTAGGGCTACAGTAGCAAGGATAAGCTAAACCTTTGTCCAGTAGAGTCTGTACAGCTTGCTGATACTTATCCAAACGCTGGGTTTGAAAAAATGGTCCTTCATCCCAATTTAAGCCTAGCCACTCTAATCCTGATTTAATGTTTTCCGTATACTCAGGACGCGATCGCGCTGCATCTGTATCTTCCACCCGTAAAACAAATATACCTTGATGACGACGGGCAAACAGCCAATTAAATACTGCTGTCCGCGCTGTGCCAATATGTAAATTCCCTGTTGGTGAAGGAGCAATCCTTACTCTAACACTCACAAAATACCTCTTACTTAAAATTAGTTTTTAATTTGCCTGTAGTCTTTCATTGTAGCGAGATTGAGTAACATCTCTTTAATAAAAATGACTAATTTCGATAGGGGTTTCAATATTGGTAGCGAGTCCTCGATCAAAAGCCTGAGTAAAATGATAAATGCCACGAAAAACCATTTCTACGGAAATAGAATTGTACATTTTCTTAACTTGTCACTAATGGCTATTAGCTATTCGCTTTTAACTTTTTTAAGCTGAATAAAGAATTATGCCAGTATATTCTCAAAAAAAAAGAAAGATTAAGTTCTTTCTTTTTTAGAAGCTTTTAATCAAGATTATTTAGCTTAGAGACTCTAGATAATCCCTAATTAAATTTCTTCTTCGGGGTTGGCGTAACTTTTGCAGGGCTTTAGCTTCTATTTGGCGTACTCGTTCGCGAGATAGCTCCAAACAACGACCAATTTCCGCTAGAGAAAAAGGTTTTTCACCGCCAAAACCAAAGCGCATTTGGATGACTTCTCTTTCGCGAGTAGTTAATTCAGAAAGAAGATAGTGTAAATCTTTCTGTAAAGATTCCCGCATTAAAGTTTCTTCAGGAGAAGCACTTTCAGTTTCTAACAAATCGCCTAATTCTGTATCTTTTTCTTTTCCTACCTTGATTTCTAAAGATACAGAACGAGGTACGCGCAATAAAACTTCGCGAATTTGCGCTGCTGTCATATCTAGCTCATGGGCAATATCTTCAATTTTAGGCGTGCGTCCCATTTCTTGAGAAATTTTGCGCTGGGCTTTTTTAATTTTATTAAGTTTTTCGGTAATATGAACTGGAAGGCGGATTGTTCGGCTTTGGGTGGCGATCGCTCTGGTGATGCCCTGACGAATCCACCAGTAAGCATAGGTACTAAAGCGATAGCCTTTGGTGGGGTCAAATTTTTCTACGGCTCTTTCTAAACCCAAAGTTCCTTCTTGGATTAAATCAAGCAGTTCTAAACCACGATTTTGATATTTTTTGGCAACAGAAACCACCAGGCGCAAATTCGCCTTGATCATGTGTTCCTTG
>JBBSPC010000217.1:0-6136 GCA_038259125.1 Chroococcales cyanobacterium
CGGGGTCTGACCTCTGACGGCGACGCGGTGAGACAGTTGCGGTGGTGAAGCATTGCGGTCTTGGGGGTTTCCCCCATGAGCAAATGCTGAAAGGGTTCCCCAGCATAAGCAAACTGTCGAACCCTTTAGGGGGTCGCACCGCAAGTACCTACTCTTCACAGATCAATGAGTACGTAACATCAGTTAAATTAATCCACTGCTGGGGGGTTTAAAAGATTCTCCAGAACTTTTATTCTTAGAAGGATTAAATTTGACAGACTTGGAAGAAAAAATGTTTTTCTGTCTAACAATATTTTGATAGGAACTAGAAACAGACTTGAGCCAAGATATACGCGAAGGAATAGGAGCGCGAGCAGGTTTTAATCCTTGAAGTACGTCTGATAGCTGCAACCCTTCTAAAGGCTTGGCTTCCTTGATTTTGTGCCACACTGAGCGAGACATCAATAAAGTATGCTCGACAGAAGTTGCGCCTATTTTATTAAAGTATTCTTCTCTTTCTGGTTGATAGTCAGCAGAGACTATTTCTAACGGTTGAGCATAAAACTGGTTTTCAGGAGCCAAACCCTGTTTTCGCTCCACAGATTTCTGAACTATCTGCGCCATCTGCGCCGTCAGCTTCGGATACAGCCATGTATAGGCAGGGTTGACGGTTAATTGCGCTCGATGAGGACGAGAACCATCTTTAGAGGATTCTAGTCGAAAATAGCCAATTGCTGCTTTGCGTTGTGGTTCAAAAACATACCCACTAACTACATCGGTGCCGTTGAGCCAATGTCGAATCTGACTAACTGCACTTTGAACTATGCTGCTTTTAAAATCTTCTACGTGGCGGTCAAAAACTTGCCGTAGCAAGGGTGGCATAGAAACACAATCTAGCTGATAAAGTAACGATGCATCCGCATTACTTATAGGCAGAAAGTTGGGTAAGTCTGGATTTTGCTGTGCTAATTGAGTGATTAATTCGGCTGATATTTGCCAGTACGTCATTTGAGCTAAAGGCTGAAAACCATTTTCTCGATAAAGAGCTAAATGATTTTTTTCATTCACGTTTACCTCTAGCATCCATGTCCTTGCTTCCCAAATATTTTGCAGACAATGACGCAATAACTGCGAACCAATTTCTTTTTGGGTTTTAAGTAACTCAACCTTAGAAGAGTTGCTATTGAGCAATACCCTTTCTACTCTCCAAGTGCTACGAGTACTGTTAAGAGAAGAAACCTGAATTAAACCTAGAACTTCTTCTAAATACTGAGCTACATATACTCGCCAACCATGATAATAAGAACGAGGTAAAAGACTCAAAAACCTTTTTAGTCCGTACCAAGAACCTACTTGTTCGAGTTCTCTATCGATAGTTATAAGACGCTTGGAAGTTTCTTTGGCAACACATTCGCTTACCAAAGCATTAATTGCATCCACGTCACGATATTGAAGAGGACGAACTATCAGCTGTTCATTATTAGGTACGGATGAAGTCATGATTTTTTATTAATCAACCTTTTCTAACTGCCACAAAATTTGATTTCCTTCTCGTCTGACTCTAGATACAACCCAATTGCGCCATGACCAATGATCGCCTCTGCTAGTTACAGCACTGGCATTGATATCCATTAAGTCTGCAAGCTCGGAACTGCTGATGAGATAACCTTTGCTAGCTATTTCTTCGGCGATTCTCAGAGTGTCAATTAAATCTCTTAATTGAGGAACTCTTTCCTCGCTTGATGTTCTGGTTTCTTCCATTGTACTGTTTGATAATTCAGTCATAGCTAGCTAGATTTTAAATATCTAATGATTAGTTCTGAAGATGAAAGTACATCTTACGGATAATAAAGTGTATCTCATAACTTGATTACCGTCATCTTAGCTAATTTGAACGAGAGTTATCTGCTACTAGGTTAATATATCTTGAACGTGCTGGTTGAAAATCGGGCTTGATTTCTAAAGATTTTTCATAGCTAATAATTGCTTCTGTCCAATATTCTAGTTGCTCTAATCCGCAACCGCGATTGTACCAAAACAAATGATTGGCTGGCACGATCTTGAGAGCGTTGTTCCAGCTAACAATGGCTTCTGCCCAATTTTCTAGTTGATACAAAGCATGAGCGCGATCGTTCCAAGCCTGATAATTATTAGGATCGATAGTCAGAGCGTTTTGGAAAGACGTTATCGCCGACTCATAATCACCTAAACGTCCCAAGGCACTACCTCGATTGTGCCAAGCTTCTGACAAATTGGGGTTTATTTTTAAAGCCTTTTCCCAGGAAGCGATCGCTTTAGTGAATTCTCCTGCACTAACCTGCTTTAGTCCCAAATTAAACCAGCTTTCGATTAGCTCTATGCTAGCAGAGTCTAAATCATTGGTTTGTATCGTCTGGGATTGCTCTACCGTTAGGTTGTTTAACTTGGCAGGAGAAATCTTTAGTTTTTGAGATATTTGCTGTGCCAATTCTTTGTCTTTTTGAATTAAGCTGATTAGCTGCTGTATATCAATAGCTTCAGCCTCGACCTCTTTTTGAGGTTCGACAATTGATGCTAAATCTGCTGCTGATAAATTGGAGTCTGCTGTTGAGCTTAAATCTAAAGGTTTGTCTTCAGATGTATTTGATTTTGCCTCAGTAATCGATTCTGTCTCTTCTTGATAGGATGCTTGAGGATTTAATTCTCCAGATAAATCCTTAGACTTAGGTAATTCAAATTCGCCCTTTGATAAAAGTACTTCGTCTGAGGTTGAGGAACAAGAAACAGTTGGGGTAGAATCTTTTAGAGATAAATTAGTTTCGGCATCATTAGGAATAGATAGTGCCGTAAAATCAGTAGGTAATCGGTTAGACAGTTCTTGCTCTGTTTCTACTTCAGGGTCGTCATCTGTTAAATCAGAACCAACATATTCCCAAATAACATCTTCTGTATTGCCAAATAATAATTCTCTGCCAATGTGGTTAGAGATTGCGCCAATCTGTTTGACTTCTGGGGCAGATTGAGTCAGTTCGCCAAGACGAATCATCATTGTTCCTAATTGACGCTTAGACTCGATTGGCAGAGTCAATACTCTAGTTCGTAAACGCTCTAGCCAAGTAACCCAATCTTCTTGGTTACCGCGATCGCCTAATTGGTTAAAAAATTTAACAATTCTGTAGTCGTGCCAGCCATGGGCAATTCCCTCTAATAGTTGATTAAATAAAAATTCATAATCAGCATCCGCCAGAGAAGAGATAGGTGTCTTATCTTCAGGCTTGGGCGAGTCTTGGCTAGTCTCCGAAGCCTTAGAGTTTGGCTGTTGATTGTTTTGTTGGAGTTGTCCGATCGTATGACTCATTACCTTAGATCAAATATACTGATTTCAAGAGTTAATACCACCCTGGGGTGAAGCTAAACTAATTTCGTTTAAAGTTAACAGTTCTTTAACAGAACGGCATTGCTTTGAGCCAGCTAAATATTGCTCAATTGTACAGGGATAATTTTCTAATAATTAGTGGAAAGCCAAAAAATCCACATATAATATGCCTTACGAACCTCTTCATCACAAGTACCGACCACAAAGTTTTAAAGATTTGGTAGGTCAAGAGACGATCGCCTTGACCCTCAGTAATGCTTTGAAACAGGAAAAAATTGCGCCAGCATATTTGTTTACTGGACCTAGAGGAACAGGCAAAACCTCTAGTGCTAGAATTTTAGCGAAATCTTTAAATTGTTTAAATAGCAATCAGCCAACTCCTGAACCCTGTGGGGAGTGTGAGGTCTGTTTGACGATCGCTAAAGGTTCGGCATTGGACGTGATGGAAATTGATGCTGCTAGTAACACAGGGGTTGATAACATTCGCGAAATTATCGAGCGATCGCGCTTTGCTCCCGTGCAGTGTCGTTATAAAATTTATGCGATCGATGAATGCCATATGCTCAGTACGGCAGCATTCAATGCCTTGCTAAAAACCTTAGAAGAACCACCCCCAAGGGTAGTTTTTATCTTAGCTACTACCGATCCTCAGCGAGTTCTCTCCACAATTATTTCTCGTTGTCAGAGGTTTGATTATCGCCGTATTCCCTTGCCAGAAATGATTAGACATTTAAAGTATATTGCTGGTGAAGAAGATATTGCGATCGCCGATGATGCGATCGCTTTAATTGCTCAAATTGCCAATGGTGGCTTAAGAGATGCCGAAAGTCTTTTAGATCAGCTAAGTCTGTTGCCAGCAGAAATTTCTGTGGCAAAGGTATGGGATCTTGTAGGGGCTGTCCCCGAACAAGATTTATTAAAACTACTTCAAGCAATTAACGGTAATGATTCTTTAGCAGTTTTGCAGCAGTGTCGTAGTCTTTTAGATCGGGGACGAGAACCCATAATTGTGTTACAGAATCTAGCTAGTTTCTATCTCAACTTATTAATTGCCAAAACTGCCCCTCAGCGTCCAGATATGGTGGCAGTTACTGAAACCTGCTGGCAACAATTATGTACTGAAGCGACAAACTGGAATACCTATGTAATTTTGAGCGGACAACAACACCTAAAAGAAGCAGAACCTCAGCTAAAACATACTACTCAGCCTCGTTTATGGTTAGAAGTAACCTTATTAGGACTATTGCCGAGTGCCAATCAAATTGTTAGCCAGCCTCTGGAGGTAACTAAAGTCTCAGTTAATTCTCCTGCAAGCACCCCATCTCAGCAGACAGATACTCAAAAAAACACAACTAGCTCTAATACTGCTGCGTCGCGAGAAGTTACAGAAACAAAGCCTTCAGCTACAGCACCAACAGAGATAAGCAGACAAACTGTAACCAGTAAAGTTACATCTTTTTCACCTTATAATCCTGGATCGAATAAGGTTCTTGATCCGCCACCTGCTATTGTTGAACCCACACCACAGCCATCATCATCAAGTCCTGAATTAGTCACCAATGATTTTGCCAAAAATAAAGAAATCTGGAGCAAGGTTGTGAGTTGTTTGCAACCACCTACAACTCAGGCACTTTTAAAACAACAGTGTTATTTAGCTGACTTTAATGGTTCAAGTGCCATTGTGGGCATTAGCTCGGCAAAATTACAAAAACTTAATCAGGGTAAAGTTCCTAATATTGAAGCTGCTTTTGCTCAGGTTTGCCAACGTAAGGTTAAGGTTCAGTTGGAAGTTGCTACTCCTAAAGATAGCATTGCACAAAATTCGGCTACACCAAATAATAAGCCACTTCAAGCATCTCAACCCGCTCCAGATTTAGGTAATTCTCTCTCAGAAAACAAATCCATAGCACCGCAGCCTGAAGTAAATTTAACAGTAGCTAAAAATTTTCCCGATCGTAAGTCAGAATTTCCCAAGCCCGAAGCAAACATTGCTGTAGTAACACCTTCTTTATCAACGAGTGATTTACAGTCTGCTAAAAAGAAAGATTCTGTTTCGTCATCTTCTCCTCTAGCTGAATTGGAAGAAACAATAGCTGCAAATCCTTTACCTATTGGGCAAAATTTAAACAGTAATCATACGGACGATCATTTACAGCAGGCAATAGATAGCCTGACTCAAAGTTTTGAAGGTGAATTAGTGAAAATGGATAATCCTCAAGAGGAATTTTTGGAGTCTGAAGAAATATCAGAATTACCAGAAGTTGGTAGACCAAACATGGAAGATTATGACGACGAATGGTAAGCAGTTTTTTAACTGATTAGAGTTTTTAGGTTAGTCGATCAAAAATAAATTATTCAAAAATTAAAGTCCAAAGAATGAGAACAATAAATAAACCTGTATGTGTAATAGTTGGTGTTGGTTCGGGAAATGGTGCAGCTTTTTCGCGTAAGTTTGCGGCAAAAGGTTATCGCGTCGCTATGTTGTCTCGTATTCAATAGACCTCTTGCGAAAGTATTTGGGAGATAAAGGATATCAAGGGATTCAAAAAATTCATAAGTCCAGTTATATACCTTATAAAAAACCTAAAAAACAAGAATTATCTCCAGAACAGAAAAAATATAATAAAAACTTAGCTTCCGTTAGAATTGTTATCGAACATGTATATCGTTGTCTCAAAACTTTTAGAATTCTATCAGAAAGATATCGTCATCGCCGAAAAAGGTTTTCTCTTCGCTTCAATTTAATCGCTGGTATTTACAATTATGAGCTTTCTTTAAATCAAAACAATTAGCGATCGCGAC
>JBBSPC010000218.1:0-5916 GCA_038259125.1 Chroococcales cyanobacterium
ATTTTTGGTCAGAGAAGCTACAGAACTTATTGGGAAATAACTACAGACACAGAAACTATGCCAGAGAATTCAACTTATGAGTGTCATGACCAATCTTCAAAAGACTAGAAGTAAAATGAAAAAGATTCTGGGGAACTTATACCAATTCTCAAAAGTAGCTAGAGAGATAAAGCATTACGAAAACAATCCCAACCAGCCAAAGAAATGATAATTTCTCGCTCTAAAGAATTTAAGATTTGAGCAACTTTTTTTCGGACATCATCCAAATTAGCATACCAAAGCGAACGTAGACGATATTTAATATATTCCCAAACTCTCTCAATAGGATTTACCTCTGGGCAATAAGGAGGCTGAAATAATAAAATTATATTTTCTGGTACTTTTAGCTTTTTAGCTGTATGGATAGGAGCATTATCTAATTGAATAATATGAATTTTGTTTTGATTTTCTTGCTCAAACTTTTTAAGAAATATCTCCAGACAATCCGAATTGAAATGAGAAAACTCATAAAAAAAGCTGTGACCGCCAATTGGTTCAATTAATCCATAGATATAGTAATAATCGTAATGCCATTGAAATATTTGCTGTGGCTTTACTCCCTTCAAAGTAATTTTCTTTCCTGATTCAGTTCTAAAACCTACTCTAGTTTCGCGCTACGGCACCAATAGGCTATATCTGGCTGGTCTCCCCACTTATTCCTAATTTCTTCTACTATTCCCTCAATTCTTTTTGGCAAAAACTTTTTAAATGCTTCGACAACCCCCAGTACTTGCTTTTCATGAATCGGACGAGGTATTTTCAATTTACTTTGTAATTCATATCTAACAATTCTATGTAATGTTGGATAACTTATTTCGATATCTAGACAACTCAAAAGCCATATTTGTATCTCTTTGTAGCTAATGAATCCTTCAGGATCGGCTAATTCTTGTTGAATCTTCGCTACAGTTTCAATATCTAACTTTTTAGGTCTTCCTGTCTTTGGAGGCTCTTCTAATAATTTTTCTAATCCACCATCACGATCTAGTTGTAGCCAGTAATAAACTGTTGATTCAGATCTTCCCATCATTACTGCCAGGTATCTAATTGTTTCTGCTGCTTTGATTTTGATGAGATATAAGGCTTGAACTTTAGCATAGCTCAAAGCTGTTTTTTGTTTTTTCATCAAGGATTTTAGATATTCCACGGATTCGGCGATCGCTATTTGGGAAACTCCTGACATCGGCTTTTCTTGTTCTTTTACTCTTCCATATTAAGCCTCCAGTTACTTTTGAGAATTGGTATAACTTATCCCTCTTCTGTCAGACTCCGAAAACTTTTGTCATTTCTAAATTCTAGAGCCTTTATAGAGAAAAGAATTGCTTGTTTTTTTTATAACAATAAAAAATAAAATTTTAAAATGGCTGTAATCCTCTCACTGTAAAGATCTATCTCGGAAAGTGACAAAAGAGGGATAAGTTTGGACAGGGCAGTACCAATCAGATGTTAGGTATGGAGAATAGACCCGATCGCACTATCGAACAGATTGTTGAGGTGGAGATTGAGAAAGATGAGTCGGTACGGAAGTTAGTGCAGTTAATTGGTGAAAGATGAGAAGGGTGAAGATACTCGGTCAGAATAATTTTGTTTAGCTAACCTCGTAAATCTGAAAGATTGAGACAATAAACTTGATGCTAAAACCACCTAAAAAAATGTCTTCACTTCTCCGTCTAAGTCCATCAGATACTCAATTAGCCTCAAATATTATTGCTCGTGCTTTATACGATTATCCTTTATTTCGCTATCTCATCCCTGAATCCGAACCAAGAACAAAACGCTTGCCAGCATTGACAAATTATTTAGTTCGAGTCGGAATGCTTTATGGATACGTATACATCACCTCCCCAAATTTGGAAGAAGTTGCAGTTTGGCTGCCTCCCAATACAGATGTTTTAATTTTCCAGTTGTTGTTTCGCGTCGGAGTCATCACTTGCCCTTTTAAGCTGGGAGTAAAACCATTTCAAGGCATTTGGAACTACGTACAGCACATCGAAGACCTTTGCCAGCGCCATCTTCAGGGTGACTACTGGTATTTACAAGTAATTAGCGTCGATTCTCCTTACCAAAAACAAGGCTATGGCAGAAGTTTAATTGAGCCAATGTTGGCAAGATTCAGCCGACAAAATCTACCTTGTTGTTTGGATACGGAAGAAGAAAGTAACGTAACTTATTACCAACGTTATGGCTTTCAAGTTGTTGAAGCTAGCATCATTTCTAAAACAGATAACACTTGTTGGTTTATGGTCAAACAACCCTAAAAATCTATAAACTGGCTACTCCTAGTATCTATCAAACACTGACTAAATTCAAAGCCTCCCGATCTGCCTTTGATAGCCGTTCCCAAAAGGTGCGATCGCCCTTTATAAGAAAAGTTAGACCGCCTTTGGCTTAACGAACGGGTATCGCTCTTGCGTCAGACTTATTGTTGGCGAGTAGCTATTTCGTCTTTAATGGACTGATAAAAGATCTTATCATTCAGTTTTTCTTGTTTAAGTTGTTCTTTTAAGATTTTTATCCCTTGCATATTAGGGTGATGCTGATATTTTTCTATGAGCCGATCTATGGAAACTATACGCTCTTTTTTCAGTTCCAACATTGTTACCTCCCTATTTTCCTATTTTTGTTGAGCTAGAGCTAGAGAAGATCTGGTTGGTGCAGACAACATCATAATCTTCTGTAATAGCTGAGGAAAAAGACGTTGACACCATACTGCAAGATAACTCTGCCATCCTACTAAAATCTCACTCCTGTTTCTACGTAATCCTGAAATTAAAGTCTGAGCAACTCTTTCGGGAGTCATCGGCATTACCCAACGAAATAATTTAAGATTGCGTGCCATCTCGGTATCAGTCAGCGTCGGCAGTAGAGCGATGACTTTAATATTATGTTCTGCCAATTCACTCCTCAGAGCTTGAGTAAAACCGACGATCGCAAATTTAGTTGCCGAATAAGTAGACATAGTGGGAGCTGCCACCTTACCCATCAGGCTAGAAACATTGACAATTGTTCCTTCTTTTTGACTTGCCATCCGTTTAGCCAATAGGCGAGTAATGTTCATCATTCCCAATAAATTCAGAGAAATTTCTTCTTCAAATTTGTGAGATTGGCTATCTAAAAACGCTGACTGGTGCGCTATTCCCGCACAGTTAACGAGTAAATGAATTGGTCTATGGGTACTCCAAGCCTGGGCGATCGCAATATTAATCGAAGATAATTGCGTTAGATCTAAAGATAAAGTAGTAACCTTAACTCCTATTGTTTTAATTTCTGTGGCTACCTCGGCTAGTTGGTGACGATCTCTAGCTACTAATATTAAATGTTTGATTCCTACTCTTGCTAATTCAATTGAGATTGCTTTACCAATTCCACGAGAAGCACCTGTAACTAAAGCTGTTTTACCTTTTATATCCATAGGTTTAACCCTCACTAAAAACTTTCTACAACGTCAAAAAAATACGAAATATTTTGCTGTTGATAAAATTACCAATTGATTTGGTGCTTACAATCAGAAAATAGTGAAGTTAACTCTCCGAACACTATTCTTTTTCATTGGCATAATAAGCCCATGTACCTATACTTACTGCTGCTAGATAACCTATTGTTATCACAGCTATTAAACAGATCGCACTTGGAGATAAAGTCATAATTCAACCTCTTTTTTGATTTCGCTTACACCCTAACAGAACTGTCAAGACAAATTAGCAAAAATTAACGATCCCCGAAGATTGTTACAAAAGACAACAAGAAACTCAGATTTTATTAGTATTGGATGAGCATATTTGTTGATAGTTTTAATCCTTGGTCTAAATACTTTTGGCTCTGTATGTCAGGCAATTAATCTCATAATTATTTATGAAAAAACTAGCTGGTCTTAAATTAATTATGAGAAGAAAATAAAGAACTCGATCTGTCAAATATGAATTAATTTTGTTCAGATTAAACATATTCGGTTTTTAGGTATATTAATATACATTTTGATCGAGCAAAAATTGCCAGATAACTGTTTATATTTCTTCTACTCAGCCTCAATTTTATAAGGGGTAAACTTAAAAATTAAGCTGTGCTGAGTTAATCCAAGCACCATGAAAACCGTAGGGTACGCGCTGAGGAATTAACACCCGCGCTACTGGTTCGGATGTGACATCTTTAGCATTTACAATTACCAATTCTGAAGTTCCCAAATGGCGATCGCGGACAAAAGTAATCAACCAACCATCATCTTCATCCTTGCCATCTGGATGCGGTGCAAATACCGCTTCGCCACCGTAACGAGAAGAGCCGAATTCATGGGTTTGGGACTTGCCAGTATTTAAGTCATACTTAACTATTCCATCAAATAAAGGTATTTCTCCCCCTATCATTCTGCCAGTGTAACCATATCGGCAGGCTCGTCCTAAAAAGTTCTCATTAACCCTGGGGAAATCGGAAGCTACCGAATCGAGCATGGTTTCACTGGTAGTTCCAGTATCGAATAGTTAAAAGGCGATCGCATTACTCAACTCAAGATAAAAACAAGCGAGACGACACCAAAAAAAATCATCGGTACTGAGGGCATAAACTTTTTAGTTTTGAACCATCTAATGATAAATACAACAATCAAAAGAAAAATGATGATAGCTGCAACGGTCACAGCCCATTGATTGCCAGCATTCATAATGCCAGCCAAAATCAACAGCAGTAAACCACTAACTCCGCCAGAAACTAAAGATACCTTACTCTGACTTTTAACGTAGCCAATGACTCCCCCAACTATACTGAGAAGTCCATAAAATACTGTAGCGATTAATTCAGGTGTAAACATTGCTTTAAATTTGACCAAATGATTTACCGTATTTATGCTAACTCTCTCCCCAGCTTAAATCGATTAGTGTGTAGCCAAGCCATGCGCCCTGGCTTATCGCTGACTAAATTAAGATGTTAATTTAAGTTAAACCAATAACATCTCATAGCAAGGGGACATTTAAAACACTTTGGTTTTCTAGCAGTACAGGTCAATGCTCCAAAGTCTAATAGAGTTGGATTCCAATATCCGACCTCTGTATCTGGTGCAACACTATCTGCTGCGCTCCACAGAATCTTACAGCGTGATTTTACTCTTTCTCCTTTAATGCCAAAGAACCTTTCTAGAATACGAGCGACATTAGTATCCATTACTGCTGCTGGTCGATTGAATGCCTGAGAAAGTATCGCTCTGGCAGTGTACTTGCCGATGCCTGGCAGCTTGAGTAATTCTGTTTCCGATTCTGATACTTTTCCTTCGTATTTCTCAGTAACGATCTTGGCTGTTTCGGATAATCTTTCGGCTCTGAAAAATAGTCCTAACGGTTGCAATAGTTCTGCTATGTCTTCAACATTAGCGATCGCTATTTCTTTAAAAGTAGGATACTGAGTCAGAAAGACTTCATAGATTGGTGCGACAGTATCGGCATCGGTTCTCTGTAATAAGAATTCAGCAACGAGGATAGAATAAGGATCTGTAGTTATACGCCAGGGGTAATCTCTCAAATTGTGTTCTGCCCAGGTAAGAAGGCAACGAGCAAACCATTTAATATTTTCCTCTTCGATTATGATGTTCTTCAAATTATTCAAACAATAACTCTCGCTCCAGCTTCAATCGGGCAGTGCGATCGCTTCGGAGCAATTTTTAAAATATCCAACACGAAGATACTCAAACTATCCTATACATGACAGAGATTGAATATTTGGCTGGTAGAGTCGAGGGGGAGTATTATCTCCCTCACAAGGGTAGGTTTTTTACAAAGGTGTGAGTAACGACTCAGAAATAAGATATGAGTAGAGTCAACAGCGAACATAATTTCAGATAGATGACAGCTACACTGACCCTTGGTTAATTCTTACCGATTTAAAACCAGTAGA
>JBBSPC010000219.1:0-5903 GCA_038259125.1 Chroococcales cyanobacterium
AATCACGATTACATCAGCTTCAGATAACAGCTATATTCGACAATATAGCGTTTACTAAATCAAACAATATATTAAATAACTAAATAGAGGCTTAATATAACCCCTCTTTTATAATTATGGGGCAAAATGGTCGAATTAACAAGCAATAGAGGTTGAATTTCCTGTAGCGGGACTTAAACAAAAACTAAGCCCAAATAAAACCCAAACTTGCTTTATAAGCAGCAAACACGTCTTGATTATAGTTCAGCCATTGAACAAAACGATAAGACATAGCTGTACGAAACGCTGACCATTGCTTCCGGAAAAGTTGTGATTGGTTTGTTAGCCCAACGCCGTCTTAACCCAACCGTATGCTTATGCCACAAGATGAAAGTATAAGCACAAAACACTAGAATAAAATGCCTTTTTAAAGCTTTGATTCCTCTAGTTTGATATTCTTTCAGTCCTAACCATCCCTTGGCTTCACGGGTTCAATACTAGATGCGGCTAAAGCCTTTCTACCCAATTTCTCAATGAATAAGTATCAACTACCCATTGAGATGTTACTTTAGACGGTTCGACATTAGTAATGAAGTAATCTATATCATCTGCATCGCCAAAGGTCGGTGCATACCGATACGATAGCTATTTTTCTACGACCTTCAAGACGCGATATTTTTACTTCAATAGTTGCCACCCAAACCGTTCTCGCTGGTTCTAAATTGATTGTAGTTTGGGTAAAAGCCTCTTCTGATCATGAGTCTGCCAGAACATCTAATCTTATCTCTGGTGTTAGTTTGGTCGAGTTGACAACTTGTACCTTTCTGTTTTTAGCTAGTCCTCCTAAATATTTCAATTTTCGGCGTTTCTAATTCCAGCAAAAAGTTTGTATTGTTGACTTACCCTGCATCGATTAAGACTATTTCTGGTTGATATCCTCGGCTCTAATTTTATCAATTAATTCTAAGGCTAAGATGGGTTTTTTCTTAAACTCTGGGTCTTTTTTTCCTTCAGGTAATGAATTGCCATGTTTATACAATTAGAAACACGCTGTAATTGCGATTCGTCAACAAGATTCTTACTGCTCATGTTAGGATTTTTGAATTAAACTCAGATCTTGCACCTCATCAGACAAAAATCAAAACCAAGCTCATGTAACCAAGGTATAACTGTCTCTAACTGATTTAAAAGAGACAAAAGTAAAACATGAGGAAGAAGTGAAATTAGTGCTTGTTGCGCCGAATCAAACCAATCTAAATTATCAAAGTTTCCTAAATGCAAATAAACCCAGTATGCTAACAAATAAGAAATAAAAGAGAGAATTAGCCAACGATAAACTCCAATTAAGGTTTTCTGACCAAAACGATGAAGGCTAAAACAATACTTAACCGTTTTGAAAAATCCTTCTATTTGCCATCGTCGTTTACCCCAACGTGCAATAGTTTTCCCTTTCATAGGTTTAGTTGAGACAATAAAACGTTGAACTCTTTTCCCATCTCGTTTTAACCATACCCAGGACAAAAATACAGGAATATCTAGACCATTCAAATAAACTTGCTGTCCGCGAGTTTTTAGTTCAGAAACTTTACGTCCATCTTGGAGTTTTCTGGTTTTAGAAATGCCAACAAAAGCATGATAGTTATATTGATGGCGAATTTTATTAATTAATTTAATTGTGCCAAAAGCTGTGTCACCCAGAACATAAATCTGGAAATGTTTAGTTAATATTGATGGCAAATTATTCAATAACTTTTGGGCTAAATCAGAAGGAGAGGTAGTACCTTTCCCTCGATAAACACGAAAACTCCCAGGAAATCTCCAGTTTCCTATTACTAAATACATTACTACAATATGTAACCCTTTTTTGTGATGATAGACTCGTACCAATTCCTTTAAATGAGGAAAATTCCCTACTTTTTCGAGTGTAGTTAAATCCAGCATAATTTGAATAGTTGGTTTTCTGACTGGGAATTTTTGAGCTTGAATTAAATTTAAAATATAAGTACGAGCAGTACGAATTACCCTACGAGTAGACCAATTATAATGATTGAGAAATCTACTAATTGCACTTTCTGATTTTGTCTGACAATGATGAGGAATAGAATTGCCTTGCCCAGACAGAAATAAACCAAGAAGAGATTCAAGAGTGTCTTCTTGATAAATAGTAGGCATTAGTTGCTTTAACGTTGCGATTAATTCTTCGGCTTGAGATAGGATAAAAGTCATTCTTTAGTTCTCTGTCAAAAGAGGAGAACATTTTTAACATCTCTAGTCTACCTAATAATTAAATAATGCCAAAAAAAGAAAGTGAACTGGAAATAAGTCAAAGAGCAGGGCGTATTCAACCAACAATTGCTCTATTAGAGTCCCAAAAAGCTGAACTTGAAAGAAACCAAGTAGTCGCGCCTATGGGCAGTTATGTTGCACGTTATCAAGCTAGAGGTCAAAAACATCGTTATTGGTACTATCAACTTCGAGCAACAGAAACGATTTTTCCAAAAGCTAATCAAGAAAACGAATATTCTCGATTTCAACATCTAGGAAAAGCTGGCAGTAAAGCACATATTAATGGAGTTTTAGCTGTCGTTAGAAGAAATCAAATTGATGAATTAACCAGAGCTATTGAATCACTAAAACAGGGTTGGTTAGATTTATATAGTGATGAAGAAAAAGCTGGTCATCGAGTGAAATAAATTATGTTTTTTCTTCGGTTCTCTTACTATTAAATAGTAGTTCTACTCTGCAAGTAGAGAACTTATCGTGACTACCTACTTATAACTACTTCAGCTATTCACTCTCATATCAATTTTTCTTGGTGCAAGATCTGAGTAATACCCAATGCAGTTGGTTCTCAATCGACCAATGCTGTCGGATTGCTTTGCCGAGTTGTTGAGCATCAGGTGGCAAGGAACTGAGATCAAACATTACCTCTTGAGTAGTCTTATATCAAGTACGGATAAACAGTTGAATTAAACTGTTCTAGTTCTTGGCCACCAGTGATAAAAAGTTAAGCCTTTAATTAAATTATGTTCTGGTAATAATTTTTGGCATCGAACTACGAGTAGCTCTTCCAGCTCACAAAGCGATCGCGGACTATGATTAGCAATGACTTCATTGGTTAACGGCCATAATCTCTCTGCTGGCTGCAATTCGGGAGAGTATGCGGGCAAAAAATACAGATCCAATCCTTCGGGTAATTTTAGTTGATGTGAAATATGCCACCCTGCTTGATCTAGCACTAACAACACTCTCTTATTTCGATTCAGTTGAAATTCACGAGCAAAGTCGGCTAAAACTCGATTGAATAGTTCGGTATTTGTATATGGCAGTATCCACGCCTTTATTTTCTCCCGACTCTGGGTGAACGAATCCAGATAACCACACCCACTCATACTTAGTCTTAACTTTGGCAATCGGTTGTTCTCCAATTGGTGTCCAGATACGACGTAAAATCGGTTGTAGCCCCAAACGATGTTCATCTTCACACCAGACTTCAATATCTGCCTCTGGATATTGAGCCTGAAGCCAAGACAGTTTTGAACTTAGTTTTTTTTCCAGCTTTGTTGTTCTGCTAAAGAGATTTCATCATGTTCGGGTCTTGGCACTTTGAGGGTATATTCCATTTGCTTAAGATATTCCCATCCTCTCATCCGACTAACTTTTTTTCCTGTTACTTCACTCATCCATTCAGCAACTTTTCGACCATTCCATAAGCCTCCATCCCTAGCAGGATTGGTTAACACTTGATGTAATTGTGCCTGCTGTACATCATTGAGTAATGCCTCTTTCCCTGGATTGGAAGCTCTCAAGTCTCCTAGTCCCTCTTCTCCCCGCTCATTATATCGATTGATTAACTGATAAATCCAGGTCTGAGTATAGCTTGTCATTTCGGCTACTTGTTTAGGAGTTTTTCCTGTTGATAGCAACCAAATTATTTGATAGTGGCTTTTTTCAATGACGTTACTAGCATTACGATACCTGTCTAGTAGTTTTGAGGTACTTAAGTGCTGACTTAGAGATAGTTGTTTTGGCACGGCTACTTCATTTGAATGGATGCACTTCTATTTTAATTGATTATCCGTACTTGATATGACAACAAAGCGAGTTGCCTTCTGTACGATCAAAAATCTTTAACATAGGTTTAATTATTGGACTTTGGACAAAACAAAAGAGAGTTCGCGATTGGTGTTTGCGAACTTAGTCCAATAAAGAAGGGGCAAGAGAAATGAGAAGATTGATCCTGGGTTTGTCCAAACCGATTTCAATCTACATCTATTACCGATGCCCCAAAACAACTATAATCAATCTCGACAAGAGTTCGAGCAATTTAGAGCAAAGTTGTATCAGAGTTTTAACTATAGACGAGATACAGTAATGGATTTGGTGGATGCTATAGCTGCCAATACCACAGCCCGTTCGCCAGTTGAATTGAGTTTAAGTCCTTTGTTTACGAGAGAATATAGTGCTTTGTACAAAGGGATTCAAGAATATCGAGCCGTAGCCCAAACCAACTCCCCAGAAGCAGAAAAGAGTGAAACAGTTCAGCTCGAAGCGCGGCTCGAAGCGCGGCTCGAAGCGCGGCTCGAAGCAATTGCCGAATTGATTCCGACTCCAAAACCCAGAAATTTTTACCTGTTCGCTGCTGATGTGACACCTATACCACCTCCTGAGGCTCAAACCTTGGAAGACAGAACCATAATTTATCAACCCAATACAATTAAAGGCAACAAACCGATCAACATCGGACATTCTTATTCAGTATTGGCCGCTCTGCCTCCAAGAGAAGAAACAGGTCAGATTCCTTGGGCAATTCCTTTGATGGTCAACCGAGTCAAAAGTTCGCAAACGGGCAAAGAAGTGGGTTCAAGACAACTTAAACAGATTCTTACCCAGTCAAATTTGCCTTGGTCAAATCATTGGTCAGTCGTGGTGGTGGATAGTGATTACTCGGCGAAAACGTTTCTGGCAGAGCAGTCACAACATCCCAACCTGGTGGTGGTTACTAGAGTTAGAAGTAATCGGGTTCTCTATCAGTCTCCTGAACCCCAAATCATCCCTTCATCTGGTCATCCTAGATGGTATGGAGCAAAATTTGACCTCAAAGATGAAACCACTTGGCATCAACCGACGGAAGTGGTTCAAACGAACTTTACCACCAAGAAGGGGCGACTACTCAATGTCACGATTCAGGGCTGGTCAGATATGTTGATGCGAGGTTCTCATGATTGTCCCATGCACCGTCAGCCTTTTACTCTAATGCAGATACAAGTTACCACTTCAGAAGGAATTAGAATCTGGAAACCGATGTGGTTGATTATGATGGGTCAACGTCGGTCGGAATTGACAACCACCGAGGGATATCAGACTTATCTACAGCGATATGATATTGAACACCTACTTCGTTTTGGCAAACAAAGATTATTACTCAATGCCAGTGCTACTCCCGAAGTCGAACATGAAGAAAACTGGGTCGAACTAAGTTTTTTGGCTTATGTTCAACTGTGGGCAGCACGTAAATTAGCTCTTACCTTACCCCGTCGCTGGGAACGTTATTTACCTCAAAAAACCGAGGGTTTTCTTACTCCCAGTCTAGTTCAGAGAGATATGAATCGAATAATTACCGAGATTGGGACACCAGCCAATTCTCCCAAACGTCGAGGTTTTGGGAGTGGACGAACTACAGGCATGGTTCAAACTCCTAGAACTCGTCATCAGGTGATTAAAAAAGGTAAAAAAGCTAAAAAGCCAGAATCTACTCCACCGATTGCGGTCTAATCAGCTCCATCCTAGACGCTAATTATCCCTAATTATTAGGTAAAAATTCGCGAACACCAATCGCGAATCATTTTGCTGTTTGTCCAAAGTCCAAGTGCTAGTCACCCGCAAATTACCCTCTGCTGTAGAAACACGTTTAGAAAAAAATT
>JBBSPC010000220.1:0-5901 GCA_038259125.1 Chroococcales cyanobacterium
CCGTACCCTCAATCACCATCTACTAGAACGATTTATTCAACAGTTAGATCTTGAGCCAACTTTGATTAAATCCCATCCTAACTACCGAAGCCTTTCTAACTACGGTATTATTGCTTCTTAATTTTGTCCGAACCGTTGCTATAATTAGGAAGTATAATATTAGTGTGTTCACCTACTACTCCCAAACAATTTACAGTCAAGGAGTCTACTTGTTATGAGTACCAAGTCTTTCGATAGGACGTTCGTTGTATCTAATGACGAAGATATCAAAAAATTCAAAGCTAACCTGAAAGCTAATCATGATGTTATCGTTGTGCGAGAACGTAACATTGAGCATGATAGTAAAAATGGTGTGAAGCTATTAAAGAGTATTTGGTCAGCTTAAAAGATCTCTTAAATGATTTTGGCGAGGAGATCGTTTCAGAAAAATTAGCTAGCTTCTATTGTGCCAGGAATCAAGATGTAGAAAAGTTCATAAAATTGAATGCTATTCGATTTGAAAAGACTCACAATGCTCGAACATACCTAATATTTGATGAAGAGAATATGACGAAGGGAATCTTAGGATATATTTCTCTATCGTTTAAAGAAGTAATCTTGCAGCCTGAAACTAAAGAAAATAAGAGTGAAGTTAAAAGACTTAATGGGATATCTAAAAATGCAGAAGATGTAAAGGTTTTTCTACTGGGTCAACTTGGTAAAAACGATTCAGTAGAGAATGACGAACTAGATCTTTCAAGAATATTAGATTTGGTTTACGAAGTCATATTAAGTGCGCAGAAATTGGTAGGTGGGCGCGTGCTTTTGCTTGAGTGTCAAAATATCCCCAAGCTAATTAAAGCTTATGAGGGTTGCGGTTTTAAGATATTACAGACGCAAAAATTAGTACAAATGTATAGATTTGTAGATAATTTGATACCAAAAGATTGATTCACATTTCATCAGGACAAGTACTGAGCGTTCAGCAAAGCTTCACTATTGTGTAATAGCTCTCAAGGGCAAGAAAATGCAAGAACACGAAATTGACTTACCTGAACCACCAATTAATTTAAGTCCCAAACAACTTAAAGCGATCGCTCTACTTTCTACGGGAACATCTCTAGGCAATGTAGCCAAAGAGTTAGAAGTTGACCCCGCGACTATTAATAGGTGGGGTCATTCCTTTGTGTTTAAGACGTATTTACGTAAGGTAAGTTCAGCTAATCTTAGATATCAGTTGACTCGTATTCATGCCGTTGTAGAGCTAGGAGTAGGTCGCTTACTGGATATTATGAAAGACCCTGATACTACTACCTCAGAAGTACTAAAAGCTCTAAAATTGGCACTTGATAGCGTTGGGAAGTTTGAGGATTTGGACAATGCAGATCGCCTTGAAGAAATTGAAAAAATACTAGGAACTAAATAAACCAGTTATAAAATACTATGAAGAAATTAACAACATATCAACTAAAACGATTAGAAAACTTGACTAAAGACATCCCAGATGCTAACGAGGTCGCACAAGCGATCGCTTGGAAAGAAAAGTACAAGTCTATGACTTTAGCAGAATTAGAGGCTGCTTATCAATTAAAGATGGATGAGCCAACGCCACCAATTATCATAAATGGTAAAGATATTAATTTAATGAATTATGACGAATTGACTGTAGTTTATGCCGATTGCATGAGAGATAGATTGTAGTTTCCACTATTAAATTAGATGGAGTGGTTGACCATCTATATCGCAGGTTGTTTCTAGTTCTAGGTGGCGGGCAATTCTTAAATTAGTTAAACTCATTTTGTTAATTCCTTCGTTGGGTTGACTAGAAAGCAGTTACTTCTTGGTCGGAGGGCTGCTTTCTTATACTTACTATTCTATTGCTATTGTAGTGCTATGTCTGTGATCTCGATCACAACAAACTCAGTAGTTTTACGAATGTTGACTAGCACTATTCTATTGCTACAATATAAAAGTAAGCAAAACCCAAAAACGCCATGTCAAGAGAGCAATTGAATTTAAATTTAAAAGAAGGACTGAAAGCAGATCTTAAAAAGCTTTGCGAAGGAATCAAGACACCATCTGGTCAACCTATATCATTAGCGATCGCTGTAACGAATTGGATAGAAGCATCAAAGAAAGCGGGATATCTACTAGGAGTTGCTAATGTAGATCCAACTAGTGTCCAACCTAAAGCAGCCGACATTGAAGCAATGGTTGAAAAGATGGTTGATAAGAAAGTTGCTAACCTTAGCAGTGAGGTAGAAGAGCTAAAAAAGCCCGCTACTCTCTAATTGAGCCGTTCGAGGATGGGCAGGAAAGCACATTAAAAGATGCTCAGGTACAAACTACGGAGCTAAAGCTGACTAGTGGGTCGGAATACCTTAGTCACCAAGAACTTGCGAAGAAGCTAGGGATGAAGCTTCAAACAGTCAAGAACGCAGTAACCAAGTTCCACAAAGGAAAGTTAACAGAGAAATCGCGAATCATAAAAGAGGGATACATCAACGTAAAAAATAAAGGCTGGCTCAAAACTTAAACATTAGACCTCGACTGTTATCGAGGTTTTTTATTGGAAAGTTAGGTGTTTTTACTATACTAGTATAGCACTATACTAGTATAGTAAATAGAAAACAGGTAAATTCAAATGAACCAAGTTAATTCCACCGCTAGCCAATTATCCAACGCCATAGAAGCTTTAACTGACAATATCGCTGCCAACGAGAAGCAAGCCATTATTGAGGCTACCAGTAAGATGTTTGAAGCGAAAGAGTCAAAGCTAAGTCAAGCACGTAATGAAGCCATAACAGATATCCAACGTTCTTTAATGGCGATCGCCAACCAACACCTTAGTAATGTCACCGAGCATCTAGCCGACAAAGTTCTAACCTCTGAGCAAAACAGCATCATTGCCGAACCACTACAGCTTGACTGGAGTTTAAAACCAATAAACTTAAATGCTCAACTAGAAGCTGCGCGTACCAATGAAAGTAATATGCGCTTGGTTGCCTCAGAAGACCAAGTTAATAACTGGCTCGATGGCGAGTAACAGAATCATCTACACATAGTCTCTATCTCAACCACCTACACATTTGAGAGCTATGCAACTTAGAATTTTCGACAACAACCAATACTCCGCAGAACAACTTCTCGAACTGGCGACCGCGCCTCTTAGATACCAGTCCACAGTTGATAGTCTCTTAGCGTTCTATGACCATATTAAAAGTCTTTGGTCTAGACACGCCATTAAGTCATTAGCATTTGAAAATGGTTTAAATTTACGCAGGACTGAAGACAAGCTAATCTTTGCTCAACTCGCTGCAACTATAGAGTTAGATAATCTTCCCATCAATAACCTATTAGAAGCTGAATTAGAAGCTACCAAGACAGAGTTAGCCGTAGCCAAAGAAACAATAATTCAACAGGAAATGGCGATCGCCTTGCTTAAAGCTGGTAAACCTTTGAATGGACGCGAGAATACGCCAATATTTAAGGTTTTTGGCAGCCCAACTACTAAAGACAGTTTTATATCCAACTACAGGAAATTACGCCTTATAGAGCATCCTGATGTGAGTAACTACCCCCCTGAAGTTGCTTGCGATCGCTTCTCTTTCCTAAAGGCAGCTTATACTGCTTTGCTCTCAAATTGGGATGTTAAATACGACCCAACATTACCAATAACCTTAGAGGAATTAGATAGAGCGATGTCAGCAAAGCTTCCTTTTCCTGCAACCTCTTTCAATTATTAACCAGAAAGTCTTGGGATGACTCTAAAAGCATCCATAGCCCATATCTCTTTTTTTTAAGCATTTAGTTACAAGCATAACACAAGGCATGAAAATTCAACACAAAGAAATCACTCAGCACGGCGTTACTTTTCTAGGGACTATGAATAAGAAGAACAAGCCCATGGTGCAAGTTCAAAGCATCTTAAACGCATTTGATGAGACACCAGGAAGCTTCTATCAATGGTGCAAAGAACAAGGCATGGTGAAGCGTCCAGCTTACTTAAACACTAAGCAGATGACACATTTCCTTCAATTCCTATCGCAGCACAATGAACCAGCAAGGAAATACCTTGGAGCAATGGTTGTGGATGGAATAAATTCTAGCCCCGCTGTCGCTAGGGATGCTCAGGAATTTGTCGAGAACTTATTAGAAGAAACTGGCGATCGCATTGTGACTAAAGACTGGAAACACCCATTGTTTGAGATGAGTGTATTCAATGGTGAGGAAGTTTTCAACGCTTATGCAGTAGCTAGCTTGATGTTCAACTGCATCGTATTTGAAGGGAATGACGGAGCAAAGAATAGTTTGAATTCAATTATGCTTCAGTACAACGCATTAGTTGACCTAAACGCGCTTCACAGAAGCTTGAGTAGCCGTCTTGAGTCTGAATGGCTAATGACTGCCACCAAGTTTTCGGATGCCTTCCAGAGCATCTGTAAAGCGTCCCAGAAGTAATATCACATAGATCTATCTCTACTTTCTCTAAAATATCTAAAACCGCAGCTTAATTCAAAAAAGTATATTTAACCTCTAGCGACAATAGCAGAATTTATAGCCTTTAGAACTCTCTGTACAAAATCTAAATCTTGATTTTCTAGTACTCTTAACTCTCCTGAAGCTGTTCTCAAAGATATTGAATAAGCTGGCGCACCGTCTTCATCGTCTTTTGCTGTAGCCGTGACGTAAATTACTAATGTCATTAATGACAAAGATATTAGTGAAACAAAGTTAGAAATAAATCCACTAAATAATAGGCAAATTTGAGAAAAACCACCTAGAAATACAAAGGAATAGAAAATTATTTTAAGTTTATCTCTAAAAGTATATGTTTTCTCACCTTTTACACCTGGAACAAAACCACTTTTGACTGAGATAATTCCAGCTATCGAGTAAGTTTCATCTTTAATCATTAAACGGGCATTAGTAACTTTAATCCTTTTCTCTGATAAAAAAATCTGTTCTTTCATGATCCTACTGTTTAGACAAGCTAAAAGATTTAATTAATATTCCCAATTATTAGCCAAATCAATATTTTAGGGTGTGACGACAATCAACACGTTTCTTGATTATCTATTCGTTAAACAATTTGCAAAGCAATTAATTGTAATTAAAAATATTGCCTGTTCATTATTAGTCAGGAATTAAAAATAAAACCTATGGAAACCAAATTAATAAATAAAACCATCCGAATTGACTCAAATGAATACGAAAAACTTGACGCGATCGCCAAGGAATCAGGAAGGACAGCACCGTCAGTTATTCGCTTATTAATTAAAAACTATCTTCTAGAGGAGGAAGGAAATGAAACCAAATAATCAACTCTATACCATTCATGTCTGCCAATGCTGTAATAGAGTTTTGTTAATTGCTTCCCTTGAAGCCTATCTAAAGCACAAAAAGATAGAAAAAGTGACCCTACGCAAAGCGAAGCGAGATGCTGAATGGTAGTCGCATAATTCAGTAATTTCACTCGCGTCTTCTAATTGTAGTCGCGATATAATTGTGGCACTAATATTAGTTGGCATTAAAAAACACTCTCAAATTTTGGAAGAGGCGAGAGTGTAATTTACTTGTTTAATAAACGCAGTACAAGCTGCATTCATTTCGTCCAGAAAGGACTTTTATTCGATATGACTAATCTACAACATAAACTCAAGTTTGACAACTTATTTAATAATAAATTCTGCAATCTCGATGGAGGTGCAGAATAATGGCTTATTCAAGCAAGCAAAATCCGTGTGGTGTCTGTGGCGAAACAGACCATAAGTGCAAAGAAACATAAATAACTGTAGTTTAGACTAAAAAAAATCATGAGAAAATAGTTCAGCCAGTTTAAAATAGCTAAAAGAGAAAATAATTAGCCAAAAATATAGTTAAGCTGTCTTTGTTTGTGATTTTTTGGGTCGAGAATAACTC
>JBBSPC010000221.1:0-5895 GCA_038259125.1 Chroococcales cyanobacterium
TAAATTTGAGATGGTAATTGAACAGTACCGTGCCGTCTTAAAAATAACGCTAACTCTCGATGAAGATCAAACCTTGAAGGAGTTGGAGTTAGAAAACAAAGTTCCTCGACGAACAAGAAATAGAGCAAGCATCTTGCGGATGAACAGTAGAGGATGGACAGTCAAAGAGATCGCCGAATATCTAGGCTGGGCAAAATCAACAGTAAGACAAACGATTCACCGTTGGAATAAATCGGGATTATCAAGGTTATGGCTACGGTCAAATAGGTCAACAAAAAATAATTACTCAAAAAACGAGAAAAGGAAGAAGAGTAAATATAATGGGCGTTTGGGAGGAGAAGCAGAGATTTGAATACGCTTTAAAAGTTGGAACTTATTGCAACTGTGAATACAGTAATCAAAAGCCGAGAATAAGCTAATATGAACGTCTGATTTGATCAAGGTAATATGTATATGTATTTACTTCGATGAATACCACAGTTGAACTTATCTGTTACGAATAGTTAATTATGGAATATTTCCAGTTATTTCAGCCAATCTTTGATGCTTTTGATAGTCAAGTTGCTTTAATCGACCGAGAAGGCAAAATTATTGCACTGAATAAAGCTTGGAAAAATAATTCAATTAATAGTGGTTTTTCAAAGAACACGAATATTGGAGATAATTACCTAAATGTATGTAAGACTTTAGTCGGTAGCGAAGCAAAATTAGCTCGAAAAATTGCCACAGAGATTAAGGCGATCGCTCGCTCAGAGAAAACCGAGTCTAAACTTAACCACAATAGCGAGAATTTAAAGCTAGAAAATCCTTTAGTTATTCATATTAAACAAGTCAAGCAAGATAAGTGGTTTGGAGTCCTGATTATTCAGGAAAATATGACCAAGCAGATGCAAACAGAAATATCTTTACGTTCGGTAGTTGAAGGTACGGCTGCTGTAACGGGGAAAGACTTTTTCCACTCTTTAGTCTATCATTTGACTTGCGCGCTCTCGGTTAGCTATGCGTTTGTCACAGAATGTTTAGAAAAAACTAGCCCAGAGCGAGTCTGTACCTTAGCTTTTTGGTGCAAAGAAGACTTTGGTGAAAACTTTGAATATGCTATAGCAAATACACCTTGCGAGCAGGTTATTGCTGGTATATCTTGTCATTATCCTAGGAAGTTACGGACTATTTTTCCTCTAGACCACGATTTAGCCAAACTAAATGCGGAAAGCTATGTTGGTGTTCCTTTGGTCAATTCATCAGGAACAATTCTGGGACATTTGGTCGTCATTGATGAGCGTCCGATGGAAGACGGATCGACTGAGCTATCAATCCTCAAAATTTTTGCAGCCAGAGCAGCAGCCGAACTAGAGCGTCAAAAAGCCGAACGACAACTAGCTTATGATGCTTTGTACGATCGCCTGACCGATCTACCCAATCGTAACTTATTAAGCAATCATCTTAATCGAGTTTTAGAAAAATATCGACGCGATCCCAACCGCAAATTTGCGGTCTTTTTTTTAGATCTAAATCGTTTTAAATATGTTAACGATAGTTTAGGTCACAAAAGTGGCGATCTACTTTTAGTGGGGATCGCCCAGAGATTAAAAACTTGTTTACGTGCCAGCGATATCTTAGCTAGATTGGGAGGCGATGAATTTGCAATTTTGCTCGAAGACATTCAAACTCTATGTGAAGCAACCAAACTTGCAGAACGTATTCAACAAAGCCTAAAATCCCCATTTCATTTAGGCATACACGAAGTTTTTACCAGCGTCAGCATAGGTATTGCTTTTAGTGAGCCTGACATAAATTCGTCAGAAGACTTATTACGCAATGCCGATATTGCCATGTATAAAGCCAAGGCTTTAGGCATTACTAATTATGAGTTGTTTGATGAGAGTTTGCATACTCAAGTAGCAAATCGACTAAGCCTGGAAACTGATTTTCATCATTCTCTCGACAGAGGAGAATTTCGACTGCACTACCAGCCGATTGTTTCTTTAGTTGATGGTCGAGTAACTGGTTTTGAAGCTTTATCGCGCTGGAAACATCCTCAAAGGGGCTATGTATCTCCAGGAGAATTTATAACCTTAGCCGAAGAAACAGGAATGATAATTCCCCTTGGCTGGTGGGTTTTGCAGGAAGTTTGCTATCAGTTAAAGGAATGGCAACTTCAGTTTGATAATCCTAATTTGACCATAGCAGTTAATATTTCTCAAAAGCAGTTTTCTCAACCTTATTTAATTGATTCGTTGATTCAGATTCTACAAACGACTGGCTTAGAACCTCGAAGTCTGCAATTAGAAATTACTGAAAGTCTTTTGATGCAGGATGTCAAAATAACCACGGAAATTTTGAGGCAGATTAAGATTTTAGGTTTTGGGCTACATTTAGATGATTTTGGTACGGGTTATTCTTCTTTGAGTTATCTTCATAGCCTACCAATTGACGTACTTAAAATTGATCGCTCTTTTGTTCAAGCAATAGATTCTGAAGGAAATAATAGTGAAATTGTTGAAGCTATTGTGATGATGGCTAAGAGTTTGGGCTTAAAAGTGATTGCCGAAGGAATTGAAACTAAAGCTCAACTTGCTAAATTAAAAAATCTTCAGTGTCTTTACGGACAGGGTTATCTCTTTTCTAAACCTTTAAACCCCCGCTCCCTTTTAAATTGGTTAAGGACTAGATAAAATTAAATACTTAAGTATTTTTGCATCAGTACTATTACTAGTTTTTGTCTTATTTACTAATTATTTAGACGTTCAAATTTAAGTAATTACTACATTATCAAATCATAAAATCCAAGTTACTGTTTGATTGTTCAAGTATTTTACTTAAGTGAGCCATGAGCATTAACACTGAACTGCAAAGCAATCGTGCCAAAAACTGTTCTAAAAACGAATATAAGGTTGTAGTAATCGGTGCTGGTCCTCAAGGCATTTTGTATGCTTCTTGGCTGAAACAAGCACGCCCCCAACTACAAGTAGTAGTTCTAGAAAGAGAGTCACAACCAAAGTTTAAAATCGGAGAAAGTACGCTTTCGGGGTTTTGTAAAGCACTCCGTTCTGTAGGAATCTCCCAAGAAGCTCTTGAACTACTATTTTTTCCTAAAAATGGCTTAGGTTTTTTTCACGTTGACGAATCAATTGAAAATGTCACCGAAGCACCAGAATATATTTTGGAAACATTTGATGAAACCTTTCAGGTTGAACGACGTTTACTAGATGGCTTATTAATTACCAATGCTCGTCGCTTAGGAGTAGAAGTGATTCAAGGGGCGCGAGTGGATCTGGCTAATTCTCAATTGAGCGATCTCGGTAACACTATTGCCTATCGTTTTCAGCAACAAAAATACGAAATTAAATCTCAATTGGTAGTAGATGCTAGTGGTCCTGCCAGCATAATTGCCAAACATCTCGATTTATATAACAAAGAAGACGTAAATTTTCAAAGCAATGCTGTTTGGGGCTATTTTAAAAACGTCAATCGTCTCGGCGATCGCACTGACTGGCAAAAGGTGGCTCAGTTTAGCCGCGATCAGTATACCCAACATTTCTGTTTCCGTGAAGGTTGGATGTGGTACATTCCTCTAGTTTCCTGGGAAAACGTACCCGAAGCCGACAGAAAGTCGATGTTCAATCGTTTTTTGGGTGGAGAAGAATTACCCACTAAAGCAGAATTAGCTGCTCGTCATGGCTGTCCTGAAGAGGATATCATCAGTATTGGCATGGTGTTGCGTCAGGATCGCGATGACAAATTTGCCGAAGGACGTAAAGTAGCATTCGACCATTATGCCCAACAATATCCTGCGCTCGCTGAATTACTTGAGGATGCTGAACTCGTCTCCGATCTTTATGGCACCCAACAAGCTTTAAGAGCGCGGGCTAACATTCGTGGCTATGCTGAACAAGCGGTAGGAGATGGTTGGTTAAGCATTGGTGAAGCAGCATTTTTTGTCGATCCTCTAATTTCACCAGGCTTAACTGGTGGTGTGGCAACTGCTTATTTTGCTGCTCAAAGCACTCTTAGAGCGATCGACCGTAACAATTTCTCTCAAGAAACTTTTGCTGATTATAAAGCTTTTGTGGGCAAACTTTACGAAGCTCTAGAACGAGATAATCAGCTTGTCTATATGTCGTTTAATCACCCCAAAGCGATCGAACTAATTCAACGTTTCCAAGAAATTGATGCTCGCCGACACTTTAATCAGCATATTACGTCCGATTACTGTCTTGCGGATACCAACGTTTGGGGAATTCTCAATCCAATCTATCAATCATTACAAAAGCAGCTTTGGCAAATCATGCGAGAAGCAGAGATGGCAGTAGGCGAACAAAAAGCAGTCAATCAGCAAACAAAGGAAGATTATGAGGTGATGGTCTCAAGAATTGAAGCTTATTTGGTTAATTATTTAGATATTCACTCAGAGTTGACTCCTTACATTGTCCAAAATGAGGCAACTGAAGAGTTACAAACTGAGCTGACTTGTGTTGAATAATTTATTCGCTCTCGAATTTAGTATCTTTCCCCAGAGCGATCGGGAAAGATACTTTGGTAAAATTTTTTTGTCTACTACACTTATTAAATCGAAGTTTTAAAAGGAGAATTTACCCCATGCCAGTACCAGAATGGTTACGAACTAAAGAAATTACTGCCCGTTTTCGAGTTGCTCAAGAAGATTGGCAGGCAGTAACAATTTTATTAAATGAAGACGGTGGAAGATATGTAACTCCCGATGGTAATGAATCAGGAACATTGCAATATCTTGCTCACGGCAAGCATCCTTTAGGAGGAGAAGTGCTAGTTTTGCACTGGCTAGAACAAAAAGGGCCTTTAAAGGGTAATACGGGCATAGACACCTTGTGGTTGCAGCCCCAAGGTGACTATGCCATTAAAGTTTCTGGTACGTTTTTTCTCGATCGCAGCCATGACTATGGCGAAATAATTAGCTAATCTTGTCAAGAATTTTTATTTTAAGAGATGACTGCACGCGATCTCCCCAATTATCGGGCAACCACTGCCAAATTCCCGACCAAAAGCGATCGCCATGAATTAAGATGTAGAAGGTCAATACTACTGTGATTAGAAGCTGTAAACCTGACATTTCGCAATCAAATTAGCAGTTGATGGTAAGCAGCTTCACTTAATTAAACAGCAAACGTTTAACGCAATAATTTCCTTGTTGACCTCGGTTTTCAATACCCTCAATAATTGCCAAAGCTAAATCATACTCGTCTTCAAATACATAACCACCTAATTCTTGTCGTTTGAGATGTAACCACTGTTCCTCGATACGATTCATCTAGATAAAGCAGGGTAACTAAATCTTGCTTTGTCCATAATTCTAGAGTTTCGAGATCTTGCTTTTTGGCTTCTTTATACTCTTGATTTTGGGTTATTGGCGGTTTCTTTGACTGTCTTTTCCAACACCAGTTTTTATCTTGGTGCGCGTTCCCTAGCGCATTAAAAATGCGCGGGGTCGCACCGCTTTTTGAGTATCCGACGAACTTGTTCTGCTCCCAAAAACACTTGTCTTTCTCGTGCCAATCTTTGACTTAGTTGTCTGGCACTAATACTACGAGGCTCATCAAGCCATTGCTTTAAAACTTGCCAATCCTCATCAGTCCATCTGGCTTTGTTTCCTCTCCCAACAGCATCCCATAACCCTGATAATCCCGATTTATTCCAACGGTGAACGTTTGTCTTACTGTTGATTTTGCCCAGCCTAGATATTCGGCGATCTCTTTGACTGTCCATCCTCTACTGTTAATCCGCAAGATGCTTGCTCTATTTCTTGTTCGTCGAGGAACTTTGTTTTCTAACTCCAACTCCTTCAAGGTTTGATCTTCATCGAGAGTTAGCGTTATTTTTAAGACGGCACGGTACTGTTCAATTACCATCTCAAATTTA
>JBBSPC010000222.1:0-5892 GCA_038259125.1 Chroococcales cyanobacterium
CAGTCATCTACAAGGACAAAAACTATGACTAATAGGCTTTCAAAGTCTATGCTATTCATGAGGAAAGATATTTAGATGGACAGCTTGATAACTTTCATCTTCTGTCTTTTCCTCCTTTTTTCCTAATTCACACTAGGCGTGATAAATTTTGTTTTATATAGCAATCCTAAATCATCTGTGAAGAAAGAGAATCTAATTTGAGTGCGCAGAGCATAATTATAGGTGCTGGAAATTATACTTTTGGCAGTCAATGGAATCATTAAGTGAATTCATCCGAAATAATCCCGATTATAGAGAACTCAAACAAGCATTAACAGTAAAAATGGTCGAGCAGAACTACGGTTACGCTCAAACATCAGAGCTATAAAAATTTCATTTCTGAATTATTGAAGTGAAGCTAAATTTGAGGTCGACAGCATATCCAATCGACCTGTTGGACTCATACCCGTTAGGGAAGTTTTTAACAAAACTAGAAGTTGATAAAACTTCCTTAATTTTCTTTGGTAATATTTTTGTAAGAGAAATCAGGGAATTTATGAAAATTCTGCACGGCACTTGGATACCAGATGAAACGGAAGAGTTGATTCAGTCTGGAGGCTTTTATCTCTGGGTAGAAACTACAGAATCAAAGACAACTAAAAACTCTAAGACAATCCATCCTTATCAAGTTTCAAGCAAAGATTTGGAAGCTTTTTTAGCGCAAGATTTAGGCATTAAAAATCTACAAGCAGATGCGATCGCGCCTAAATATTTTTTATTGCCGACTGTGAAGGAACGACCCTTACCTTCAATTGAGTTGGCTCGCTACCTGGAAACAGATAACCCGTCAGAATTCACCTGGCAATATTGGGAAATTGATTGTTATCAAACTACTACGAATGTCAAAGTCAGTGGCTACAGTTACGAACTAGTCAATAATGTTATTAAACTACTTAACGATATTCACTTTATCGCCATCAACAGTAAGAATGAAATTCAATTAGGTGCGGACTTATTATTTTGGTATTACTATACTCAAAGTTTTAAACAAATTCTTTTACAAGATAAATATATTCCTGCTCTTAAATATTATCAACCTCAGAAAAATAAAAGTCGCAAAAAACGCTCCGATCTAGAAATTTATCCAGGCTGGGAAATCCTATCTCAACAGTATGAAGAGGATCTGCAAAACTACTCAGAATCGATGCCTAAGCTTACTGTAGCTGGTTTTGCATCTTTGCCTCGATCGCCACAATTTTACGACGAAGAAACTCTATTACGTCACTTTTCCGAATGTTTGCTGACGGATATCGTTACTCATACTCCCAGCACTGCTAAATTCAGCAAGCAACTATCGGGAACAATTTTAGAAAAATGTGCCGCTCCCGATCTGATATCTCGTCCTGGGACTAACGATTTGGCTTTAGAAGAGTATCAGCAATGGCAAAGTTGGCGATCTAAAATAACTCAGACTCAAAATAATATTCCTTTTTATCTTTATTTTCAATTGCAAACACCAAAGAAAGCAGAAGAACCTTGGCAATTACAGTTTCAGGTAGCACCTAAAAACGACCCTTCTTTAAAGATATTCTTGCAAGATTATTGGCGATTAGGAACTAAAGAACAGACTGTTTTTTATAAACAATTTGGACAAGAGTTTGAAGCAAATTTATTACTAAATCTTGGTTATGCAGCCCGTATTTATCCTCTGCTGTGGACGGGCTTAGAAACCAATGAACCTATTGGAGTAATTCTTGACCTCGACGAAGCGTTTGAATTTCTCAAGGAGACTGCCTGGATACTAGAAAATGCAGGATATAAAGTCATAGTTCCTGCTTGGTGGACTCCCAAAGGTAGAAAACGAGCTAAACTACGTCTAAGAGTTTCTGCTAACGGTAAATCTGCCAGTAAATCTAAAACTAAAAGTTATTTTAATCTCGATACACTCGTCCAATATCAATATCAATTATCCATTGGCGAGCATTCCGTAACTCAATCAGAATGGCAACAATTAGTCAATGCTAAAGTACCCCTAGTTAAGTTTCGCGGGGAATGGGTGGAACTGGATTTGGCGAAAATGCAGCAGATGTTGGAGTTCTGGCAAAAACAGGACTCAGAACAAAATATGTCTCTGTTGGAACTATTGCAAAGGGAAGCAGAAGCAGAAGCAGGAGAGGAATTAGAATTTGAGCGAGACGATACTTTAGCAGAAATGTTGCTCAAGCTCAACGATAAAAGTCAACTGGAATTAATTACAGACTTGCCCAATTTTCAAGGTAAATTACGAGAATATCAACAAAGAGGCGTTTCTTGGCTTAATTATCTGGAAAACCTGGGACTTAATGGCTGTCTTGCCGATGATATGGGTTTGGGTAAAACGATCAAGGTGATCGCCAGGTTAATTCAGGAAAGAAATAATCATACTCAAGTTGCACCTACTCTACTGATCGTACCCACCTCCGTAATCGGCAACTGGCAGAAAGAAATTGCCAAATTTGCTCCTCATTTTCGCAGCATGATTCATCATGGTAGTGACAGAAGCAAGGATGTGTCGGAATTTGAAAGAGCGATCGCATCTCATGATGTGATTATCACTTCCTATACTCTGGTTCGCAAAGATGCCAAACTATTCGATCGCATTGATTGGCAACGTATTGTTCTCGATGAAGCCCAAAATATCAAAAATCCTAAAGCTGCTCAAACCAAAGCGATTCTTAAACTAAAAGCTCCTCATCGTCTCGCTTTAACGGGAACTCCTGTAGAAAACCGCCTGTTAGATTTGTGGTCGATTTTTAACTTCCTCAACCCTGGCTATCTGGGCAAACAAGCTCAGTTTCGCAAAGCTTTTGAAATTCCTATCCAAAAAAATAGCGATCGCACCAAAGCAATTACTCTCAAGAAATTGGTCGAACCGTTTATCCTGCGTCGAGTTAAAACCGATAAAAGCATTATTAAAGACTTGCCCGATAAAGTAGAACAAAAGGTTTATTGCAACCTCACCCCAGAACAAGCTTCCCTTTACGAAGCGGTGGTAAAAGATGTGTCACAACAAGTAGAAGAAAAATCGGGAATTGAGCGTAAAGGCTTAATATTATCTACACTGATGAAGCTCAAGCAAATCTGCAATCATCCCCGACAATTTTTACAAGATGAAAGCGAATTTACCCCCAACCGTTCTCATAAATTATCCCGTCTGCAAGAAATGATTGAAGAAATACAGGCCGAACGAGAAAGCTTACTAATCTTCACTCAATTCCGCGAGATTGGCGACGCACTACAAAATCATTTCCATCACAACTATCATTACCCAACTTACTATATTCATGGTGGCACGAGTCGTAAAAAAAGGGACAAGATGATTGACGAATTTCAAGAATCAGATACCCCGCCTACTGTGTTTATTTTGTCTCTCAAGGCTGGTGGTGTAGGAATTACTCTAACTAAAGCTAATCACGTCTTTCACTTTGATCGCTGGTGGAATCCTGCGGTAGAAGATCAAGCAAGCGATCGCGCTTTTCGCCTGGGACAAAAGAAAAATGTTTTTGTCCACAAATTTGTCACTCTAGGTTCTTTGGAAGAAAAAATCGATGTGATGATTGAAGATAAAAAGAAATTGTCAGAATCGGTAGTCGGTTCAGATGAATCTTGGTTAACCGAGTTGGATAACGACAAGTTTCGAGAACTAATTGCTTTGAATCGTAGTGCAGTTTTAGATTGAAAATAATTTCAGCGAGCAGATTGATTTTCTTGATTTTATACTTCATCAAGATAAGACAATATTTTTTTATTATTCTAAATTAACGAAATTACAGTTTAGTGGCGATCGCTATAATTGAATCGCCCAGTGTATTCCTAGATTATAATGTGTGAGTGAATGTGTGAAAACAAGTGTAACTATGGCAACTAATTTATCGATAGACTCTGGATTACTAGAAGAAGCTCTGAAAATTGGTGGTTTTAGCACCAAAAAAGATACTGTCAATCAAGCACTTAAAGAGTTCGTTCAAAGGAGAAAACAGCAAGAAATCATTGAATTGTTTGGTAACTTTCCTGGTGATGAAGACTACGATTACAAAAAAGGACGTAAATGAGCGGTGTAATTGTTGATACTTGTATTTGGTCATTTGCTTTAAGAGGTAAAACACCAAGAAATCAAAAAGTCACTAATGAATTAATTTCACTCATCAAGGAAAATCGCGCCAAAATTATTGGTCTAATTAGACAAGAAATTTTATCTGGCTATAGAGATCTGGCTCGTTATGAAAAACTAAAAAATAAACTAAGAACATTTCCCAACGAACAAGTCATCGATATTGATTATGAATCTGCTGCTGAGTATTCAAATATCTGTCGTCGAAAAGGAGTTCAAGGTTCTCACACTGATTTTTTGATTTGTGCAGTTGCCACTAGATTGAAAATGCAGATATATACTAGCGATAAAGATTTTAGCCATTACTCCAAGCATTTTCCCATTTCTTTGTATCGAGAAAAATAAATACTAATTTGAAATGTTTCGCTTGTTTGCTCTTAAGTAAAGCGATCGCATTTGTTATGGATTGAGGGATAGAGCGATCGCAATTAAATTCTGAGAACCGTAGGTTCAGCACAATTTTAAAGAGAGATAGAAAATGTATAGAGAGCAAGGATTTTTACATCCCTTGACAAGATTTTACATCTATCTTGATCGATACCAATTATGCTTAATATTAAATGTTAAATGTTAATTGGTATGGGTGAATTTAGTCGGACTTGGTGGGGACAAAAATTTATTAACGCCATTGAATCATTTACTGATGCTGCGAGATTAGGGAGGGGGCGTTCCTATGCCAGAGGAGGTAAAATTCTCGAATTTGCAGTTAACAAAGGCAAGATTGAAGCCACTATCAGAGGTTCGGTCAATCCTTACTTTGGAGTCTATACTGAACCCCACTATCAGACAGTAGTTAAGATCAAAGCGATCGCCAAAAAAGACTGGGCAAAAATTATCCAAAGTATGGCAAAAAATGCCAGTTTTGTCTCCAAATTACTGTTAAACGAAGTTCCAGAAAATATTGAATCTAGTTTTAAGGAGGTTAAGCAAAATTTGCTCCCTTATAGCGGTGATGATTTTCAAACCTCTTGTTCTTGTCCAGACTACTCAAATCCTTGTAAACATATTGCTGGTTTGTGTTATCGTTTTGCCTCAGAACTAGATGAAGACCCGTTTTTAATCTTTCAATTAAGGGGTTTAACTCAAGAACAATTACATCAAGAGTTAGTCAAAACGACCCTGGGTAGGGCTTTAATTACAGGTTTAAAAACACAGGAATTAACTCCTACTGCTGTTACATCTTATTACACTAGACCTCAAAAAAATCAATTCAATTCAGCAACTTCTCTCAAAGAATTTTGGCAGGGTAAAACTATAACTCCACCAGCAAGATCCGAAACCAGAGAAACTAAGATTTTGGCAACATTGGTCAAAAAAGCGGGCGACTTTCCTGAATTTTGGCATCAAGATATTTCATTTATTGCCACTATGGAAGAACTCTATCAAAGAGTTAAAACTAAAAATCGCGATGTTTTTTGAAGCTTATGTCTTTTTTGACGTAAGTTAGTGCAGTATCCAAGTCAGTGCGATCAGCCCAGTTTTTTATTTGTCCGATTTGCTCTGAATTGAAAGTTGATTTTCTACCTCTTCCTCGTCGATTGTAAAGTCCGACTAACCCCCTTGATTCCCAAGCATTGAACCAGTTGTATAAAGTTTTCTCGCTGACTTAGAAGATTGTTTTTAACTGCTTAATCTTTCTTTACTCCTTGATTTTTCAGAAGTAGACAGTGAGAACGTTGACGTACAGAGGTGATGACTACTTTGCCGATGGATTTGCTTTAACAGTTTTTGGGTTTCAAAATTAATTTAACGAATAAATTGAC
>JBBSPC010000223.1:0-5851 GCA_038259125.1 Chroococcales cyanobacterium
GCGATTCAGCGCGTTGGGCGGGTTTCCCGACTTGAAGCGACTGAATCAAGACACCTTCTATTGATTTAGAGCCGAAAGAATTACTGGCACTACCTTCTGCTACTTTCTAACTTTGTCGAACTCACGTTCTAGCAAGTATGCTCCCAGTCCCCTAGTCCAGCCGCTAGTAAGGGAATGCGGGGTCACTCGTCAAATTAAATACCTGACAGGTTAAGATGTGGGCGCAGATAATACCAGTTGAAATGCTGCGAAAAGCTTGTAAATAATATTCAATGTGGCGTAAATCTTATCTTGAGTGCAAGATAGAAGTCTATTATGCGTTTTTACAGATAATTAAGTTTACAAACTAGCCAAGCTGTATGAATCTAGCTGTTGTAGAATATCTTAAGTCAGCCGAAGAATATATTGCTCAGGAAAAATGGCAGAAAGCTCAAATTAATTTTCAACGGGCAATTGAAATAGAGCCTCATCGTTGGGATATTTATTTTAATTTAGGCGTAATTTTTTTAAAACAGCAGCAATACGAGGCAGCAGTCAACAAGTTCGAGCAAGCTATTAGAATTAAGCCAGATTATGATTGGTCTTATAATAATTTGGGTAAAGCATTTTTAAAATTAGGTCGACCTAAAGATGCAGTTCAATCTTTTATTCAGGCTATAACTATTAATCAAAATAATCCTCAGTTTTACTATAATTTAGGCGAAGCTTTAGTTCAAAAAAATGCAGTCGATCAAGCAGTTGTCTGTTTTCGTCAGGCACTAGAATTAGATCCAAAAGATCATGAACTTCAGTTTCGATTAGGCAAATCTTTAGGAAATCAAGGCTTAACTGAAGAAGCAGTAGAGTGTTTTTGTCGAGCAATTAAGCTAAATCCTAACTATACTTCTGCCTATATTTCTTTAAGATATACAAAATTAGAGCCAAAACAGCGCGATCGCCTAATTGACTTTTATCAACAAATATTAATCGATCATCCTCAGCAACCAGACGCTTTGGCTAACTTAGCTGACCTATTAGCTGCTCAAGGAAATATAGCAGAGGCGATCGCTTTTTCTCGTCAAGCTATTCAAACTAAAACAATTAAGGAAAACCCGCAGTTTGCTAAATTTGATTGGCAAATTAAAAAAAAAGCTCCAGATTTTATAATTATTGGCGCAGGAAAATCTGGCACAACTTCTTTATACAGATATTTAGGCGATCACCAGCAAATACTATTACCAAATAAAAAAGAACTACGTTTTTTTGATCGAGACTTTGACTATGGCTATGAATGGTATTTAGCTCAATTCCCTGGGATTAGCGATAAGCCTGACGGCATGGCTTCGCTACGCGCCGATTTATTAACAGGAGAAGCTTCCCCTAGCTATTTCTTTTTACCTCATGTAGCTCAAAGAATCAAAGATTTGGCATCACAAACTAAATTAATTGTGTTGCTGCGCAATCCTGTAGAACGTACTATTTCTGACTATTATCACAACCAAAAAGCAAACAGTAACTTAAACTTAGAACAATTAATAAACTCAGAAATCACCAGACTTGAACAAAAAAGCGAACAAGAATTAAGCTACGGAGGTGGCTTGTTATCCCAAAGTCTTTACTATTATAAATTAAAACGCTGGCTAAATATATTTCCTAGAAATCAATTTTTAATTTTAAAAAGTGAGGATTTATTTACTAATCCGAATCTTTTAATGGAAGAAGTTTTAGATTTTTTGAATTTACCAAATATGCAAAAATATGACTATCAAAAACATAATGCTGGCTTTTATCCTGCAATTGAATCTAATTTAAAAAGTAAATTAAAGAGCTATTTTAAACCTCATAATCAAAAATTAGAAGAATATTTAAATATTAATTTTGATTGGTAATCTTGAAAATAAAAGATGTTTTTCTAGCTGATTACTGATAGCTAGCTGTTCCAAATTTTAATAACTTTTCCTGTAATTTGTTGATTGTAGTAAGGCGTATTAGCAGCAGGAGATTTTAGATTATCTTTGTTTACCAACCAAGTTTTTTGCGGCTCGAATAATACTAAATTAGCAGCTTTTCCTGACAAGATCGCTCGGCTAGGGTCGCTAATCGCTAGAGGTTCTTGTAGGAGACATTGACGGGGACGACTACTTAAAGCCTGCCATAGTTCTAAAGCGGATAATTTTTCCGTTTCTACTAGTCCTTGCCATAAAAGGGGTAGAGCCAACTCCAAACCAACTACTCCTGGTGGTGCAAGAGCAAATGCTACAGTTTTTTCTTCGTAAGTATATGCCTGATGGTCAATGGCGATCGCATCAATCACCCCTTGTTTAACTCCCTCTATCAAAGCGTTCTGGTCACTTTTATCTCCCAAGGGCGGTTCAAGGCGCAAATTGGGGTCATAGCTACCCACCGCATCATTATTCCACAATAGGTGCATCCAAGTCGTGCTTGCGGTTATCGTTACGCCTCTGGCTTTGGCATCGGCAATTAACTCCACTCCTCTTTTCGTAGAAACGCGCATGATGTGAACAGGCGCGGGAATTTGTGCCACTATCTCTAACACTGCTGCAATAATTGCTGCCTCAGAAAAACCAGGATTTCCTGCCATCCCGTAGCGAATAGAAGTTACTCCTTCTCTGACTACACCCTTTGCTGCTAGTTCGTTGTGGTTAAGTGCGATCGCCAGAGGCTTTTGCCAAGGTTGAACATATTCCAGCACCTGTCTAAATAGATTCAAATCACTTAAATTATAGCGATCGGTAAAGCCAACTACCCCTACCTTTAATTCTCCCAGTTCACTCATCTGTTTTGTATCGGTAATATGGGAAACAGCACCCCAAAAACTTAGCTGAACAGGCTGATTCTGATTGTCATTCTTTAAATAGCTACTTTTTTGCTTAACAGCAGCTAATATTTCAGCATTATCAATCCGAGGTAGAGTATCAGGCAAAATTCCTACTTGCGTAAATCCCCCCGCAGCAGCAGACTGAGCCAAAGCTAGTAAAGTTTCTCTGGCTTCATTTCCTGGTTCTCCACTATGGCTATATAAATCCACTAATCCTGTTCCCAAGACCAGATTTCGTCCTGAAAGTATTTGTGCTTGGGCGGGATAGTCCGTCAGGCGATCGCCAATTTGCTTGATTTTACCGTTTTCAATTAGCACGTCCGACAAGCGATCGATTTCTTGAGTAGGGTCAATTACTCGTACCTGTTGCAGTAGTTCCATTCTTTACTTTTGGTTTACAGCTAAATCTAGTTTAAAAGCTAATTGCTGATAGCTTTACAGGCTTTAAATTGCCGTGATTGAACTAACATTTATTAGTAGTTGACATTGTGTACTGCAAATCATCATAATAATAGTTTGTGTAAACTTTAGCTCTCAAATAAACTCTTGGCTAATGTTATCGTAATCGGAGCCCAATGGGGTGACGAAGGAAAAGGGAAAATAACCGATTTACTTAGTCGCTCAGCAGATGTCGTGGTGCGCTCCCAAGGCGGAGTAAACGCAGGACATACGGTTGTTGTAGCCAAAAAAACTTTCAAGCTTCACTTGATTCCCTCAGGAATTTTATATCCCAAAACAGAGTGTATTATCGGTTCTGGAACAGTAATCGATCCTCAAGTGTTGATTGAAGAAATAGAACAACTAAAAGCTTTAGGCGTGACTGTAGACAACTTATATATTTCTCAAACGGCTCATATCACCATGCCTTATCATCGCCAGATTGATGAAGCATCAGAAGCAAGCCGAGGAGAATACAAAATTGGTACTACAGGTAGAGGCATTGGTCCTACCTACGCTGATAAATCAGAACGAACTGGCATTCGGGTTTTAGATTTAATGAACCGAGATCATTTGCATAAGCAACTTGGTTGGACGATCAATTATAAAAACGTAATTTTAGAAAAACTATATAATTTACCGCCTTTAGACCCAGAGAAAGTAATTGAAGAGTATCTAAAATACGCAGAATTTTTACGCCCTTTTGTTGTAGATAGTTCTCTCAAAATTTATGAGGCAGTTAAAAAGAAAAAAAATATCCTGTTTGAAGGAGCGCAAGGGACTTTACTAGATTTAGATCATGGTACTTATCCCTACGTTACTTCTTCAAATCCTATAGCTGGCGGAGCCTGTGTCGGAGCAGGTGTCGGGCCTACTACAATTGATCGAGTGATTGGCGTAGCCAAGGCTTATACAACCCGTGTAGGGGAAGGTCCTTTTCCTACCGAGCTAAATGACAGCGTTGGCGAATTTTTAGGAGACGTAGGCGCAGAATTTGGTACAACCACAGGTCGTCGTCGTCGCTGTGGCTGGTTTGATGCTGTAATTGGTCGCTATGCTGTGCGAATCAATGGCTTGGACTGTTTAGCAATAACAAAATTAGATGTGCTGGACGAATTGCCAGAAATTAAGGTATGTGTAGCATATGAGATAGATGGTGCAATTTGCCATCATTTTCCTACTAATGCTGGTCATTTTGCCAACTGCAAGCCTGTTTATAAAACTTTACCAGGATGGCAAAGACCTACTACAGGCTGTCGTTCTTTATCAGACTTGCCTAAAGAAGCTCTAAACTATCTTAAGTTTATGGCTGAATTAATGGAAGTTCCTATCGCTATTGTTTCTGTCGGTCCTGGTCGAGATCATACAATCATTGTCGAGGATCCAATCCACGGACCAAAAAGAGCTTTGCTTGATGCGGATGGTGTACCCGTTTAACAAATCTAACCTGTAACAAGGTAAGCAAACTGCAAACCGTAGTTAAAAATTTGAACCATATTACTTACTATCAAAACAATTAAAGACTATGAACATTACAGTTGAATGCAAAAGCAGACCTGAAGGGAGTAAACCCAGAGCATTACGTCGCGAAGGATTAATTCCTGTTGCCTTGTATGGTCATGATGGAGCTAACTCTGTTTCTCTGACAATACCTGCTAAGGAAGCACAAATGCTATTAAGAGAAGCAGCAATCAATAACACGCTAGTTGATTTGCAAGTTCCAGATATTTCTTGGAAAGGCAAGGCTTTAATTAGAGAAGTACAGGCTCACCCTTGGAAAAGAACTCTCAATCATCTCAGTTTCTTTACTGTTTCTGCCGACCAACAGGTAGAAATTGTTGTTCCAGTAGTGCTTATAGGTGAAGCTATTGGTATCAAAGAAGGCGGAATTGTCGAGCAAATTATGACTGAGTTGAAGATTGTCTGCGCTGCTGACAAAATTCCTGAATCAATTGAAGTTGACGTAAGCAATTTTGAAATTGGTAAGCTTTTACACGTAGGAGAAATTGCCCTACCAGAAGGCGCTATTGTCTTAGATGATCCTGAAAGAACCGCTATTTCTGTTGTTGTTCCAGCCAAGCCTGTTACCGAAGAGGAAACTGTAGAAACAGAAGTTGTAGGAGAACCAAAAGAGTCAGCCAAAGCAGCAGATTCAGAAAAATCCCAGTAAAGCTGATTTTCAGGTTTAGAATTTGGCTTTCGATTTTTGAAAAAACTTACTGTACGTGTAGACTCTACCAGGAATGTTAGATATTCCTGGTTCTTGTTATTTGTGCCAAGAAGCTACCTAAAAAAAGTTTCATACCAATTTTTAAAAGTAGTGAGAGACTTGGTAAAATAATTAGAAAACAAAAATTATTCTACAATACATAGAATTGTAAGATACGAATTGCAGAGTAAGTTAAAAACACCACGTCCAACTCATGAGAAACAAGCAGTAGGAGTAGTCGAAGCATTATCCCTCTTTTGTCACTTTCCGAGATAGATCTTTACAGTGAGGGGATTACAGCCATTTTAAAATTTTAGTTTTTATTATTATAAAAAAAATAAGCAATTCTTTTCTCTATAAAGGCTCTAGAATTTAGAAATGACAAA
>JBBSPC010000224.1:0-5791 GCA_038259125.1 Chroococcales cyanobacterium
AATCAGTTTGGAGAAACTGCGATCAATCTTCTCATTTCTGTCCCCCTTTCTTCTTAGTCTAATTAGACTAGGTTCTCGAACAATAATCGCGAACTCTTGACTCTTTTTGTCCAAAGTCCAAAACTTTTACGGAAGGGGTTTAGGGAGGGTCGTAACGTCCCCAACAGGCGAGCGACTCCCTAAAGGGTTCAACAGTTTGCTCAACGGGGGGAACCCCCCTTCGGGTTCAGCAGTTTGCTCAAGTCGGGGAACCCGCCCAACGGACTGGCTTGGGAATGCGCGAAAGCGGGGTCTGGGGGAAAGTTCCCCCAGGAATAAATCGCGGTTTTTACAGTTCAATTTAATTTAGAAACGAGAGTAAGCATTTTTTGATTCACATTAGGCGTATAACAATTTCTAGGTTGCCCAAACATGAAGAAACCAGCCGATCGCAATTCCTAAAAAGACAAAGCGTACTACCTGCCAAAATATATCGGGCAGCAAGACGCTTTCGAGAGTTAGCTCTAAGCTATCTAGCTCTTGCTGAAGGCTACGTAGTTCAGTCTTTAAGGGTTGAGCTAGAGATTTATCTTTTTGCTGCTGTTTAAGTTCTTGTTGACGCTCTTGTAATTGCGATCGCGTTTTTAAATCTTGTTTTACTTGAGCATGACGCTTCTGTAACTGTAGAAGTGATGTTTCAACTTCAATTAAGATTTTTTCTAATTCGTTTTCTTGCGTGTTGCCAGATTGAGGAGATGACATCGTTAAAATTAAAGGTGAAGCAATATATTTAGATCGACACGATATTAACCTATGTTTAAAGCAACGCCTTTATCTACGAGTCAAAGCCAAGTTTCTGCTGATTTAACCGATTTAGAACTGGCACAGGCTTTAGTCGAACGGAGTTTGATTGCCCATCAAGATTGGCATCGCTTAAAAGGCAATCGACAAGCCCAGGCAAAACAACAGCTAACCTCTGCATTGGTTTTTTTACTAAAAGAGCAACCTCAAGAAGCTTTACAGCATCTCAATCAGGCTGTTGGCTGGCTAGATGGCTCTCTTGCCTCTCCTCCTTGCCCTGATGCCCAACGTAGAGCTAAAAATCCTAAATTATAAATAACTTATTCCTTATTTACTAGCTTTGATAAATCAGATTCTTGTTTTGCCTGAACATAAAGAAACATTGCCCAGGATGCGATCGCATCTTTACTAGATTCTAGATCTCCTAGTTCTGTTTGCGCAGTTTGCAAACAATGTTTCAATAATTTGGCATCTGCCTGTATTTGCTGCAATGATTGATTTAGGCTGGATTGCTGCTCAAAAAAGTTATTATCTTGGATATCTATTGACCCTGGTTCAAGATTTTCTTTGACTATACGTGCAGGATTTATTTCATCCTTACTGACTTCGGCTGCAAAGCTAGAAGCAACAATACCTGCGGGCAGAACAAACACGCCAATACCAAAACAGGCTAAACTTGCGCCTAATAATTTACCAGTGACGGTAACTGGATAAATATCGCCATAGCCAACAGTGGTTAAGGTGACAACTCCCCACCACATAGCAGCAGGAATACTGGAAAAGGCTTCTGGTTGGGCATCGTGTTCGGCAAAAAACATTAAGCTTGAAGCAATAATCAGCAAAAAAGCAATGATTGAGAGGGTAATAAATAGTTCTTCCTGCTTACTGATAATCACTCTAACTAAAGAACGAACCGATTTTGAGTGTCTACCAATTTTGAGAATCCGTGCCAATCTAAGCAGTCTGAGGGTTTTAAGAACAGCTAAGTTGTGAAACACCAACAACAGGTAAAAAGGAAAGGTAGAGATAAAATCAATAATCGCCATCGGTGTAAAAGCATAGCGCAGCCTACCCCATAAGGGATGACGAAATTGACGTTCAACAGTACATAGCCACAAACGCAATCCATATTCTACGGTAAAAACTACGGTAGAAAAGATACCGATGCCTCTAAACAGCCAGTGATAATTTTGATTTATCGGTTGTGAAGTTTCTAAAATAAAAGCACTAATATCTAGCAAAATTAAGATAGAAAAGAAAATTTGGTCTAATCTGCTAATCCAATGACCATAGTCAGCATCTTCTAAAATATGGTAAAGTTTACGTCGAAAGGCTTTACGCTTCATCTTTTTCTCAGATTATCTTTAATAGTCGGCTAATAGACAGAGATTCTTATCTCGTAGACTTCTAAGTATCTAAAATATTTGTAATTACCAAAATTTGCTCAATATACCTATGCTAATGGTGTTTAATCGAGAGTTATCGAAAAGTAATTATAAATTCAACTATCAAATTTGCATCATAGTCTTCTTTGTTTGCAGTCTTTTGTGCTTGTTATTACTTGGTAGTTGCAGTAATCAAGAGCAAATAAGTAGCCAGGAAAATATTAAAATAACTTTTTGGCATGGTATTAATCCCCCTGAAAATCGCGATATTTTTCAAGAATTAGTTACCAAGTTTAACCAAAAAAACCCAGATATTGAGGTTGAGGCTTTATATATTGGTCAACCTGATGCTCAACTACCAAAAATATTAGCTGCTACCGTTAGCGATCAACCTCCTGACATTCTTTGGTTTGTTCCCCAAATTACGGGTAAACTTGCTCAGTTGGGTGCATTATTACCTTTAGAAGACTGGCTGGATAATTCACCGCTAAAATCAGAAATAGATCCAGCCATGTTTGACTCGATGAAGTTAAACGGACATATTTTATCTGTTCCCTTAGCTACTAATAATGCTGCCGTATTTTATCGCCCTAGCTTATTTAAACAAGCAGGAATTAGTGATGTTCCTCGAACTTGGTCAGAATTAAAACAAACAGCTAAAGCATTAACCCAGGATACTAATAACGACAAACGCATAGATCAGCACGGTATCTATCTATCTTTGGGAAAAGGAGAATGGAATGTATTTGCCTGGCTGCCTTTTATTTATAGTGCTGGGGGGGATTTATTAAAAAATGGTCAACCTGATCTAGTTAACGATGGCGCGATCGCAGCTTTACAGTTAGGATCGGATTTAGTTCAATCTGGGGTAGCTGTCTTATCGCCACCCGAAAGGGGTTATGAAATTGATGACTTTATCGCTGGTAAAGTGGCAATGCAGATTACGGGACCTTGGACACTAGCTCAGTTAAAATTAACCAGTATAGATTATGATGTCTTTCCTATCCCTGTTGCCAAACAACCTGCTGCGGTAATTGGAGGGGAAAATCTATTTGTCTTTAAAACAACTCCACAAAGACAACAAGCCAGCATCAGATTCTTAGAATATGTTCTAAGCGAAGATTTTCAGACAGCTTGGGCATTACAAACAGGCTATTTACCCGTCAATATCAAGTCACAGCAAAGTCAAGAATATCAGGATTTCGTGGAGTCCAATCCAGTAGTTAAGGTCTTTCTCAAGCAAATGCAGTGGGCAAAATCTCGTCCGATTATTCCTCAATATAATAGACTATCAGAGAACTTAGGTAGGGCAATTGAAGCTAGTCTTTTAGGAAAACAAACTCCGACTGAAGCGTTAAAGCGATCGCAACAGCGTTTAGAACTCGTTTTTAGCAATCAATGACTAGGTTACTAACTTAGTACTCCTTAATCCTTTCTTAGAAAAATTAATTTAAAGATGATTAGGCATTTTACGAAATTTTACTATAATTAATGCTGAGTTCAGCTTAATTCCTGACCAGCAAAGCAAATGTATGAAAAATTACCGCTTCTTGTTTTATGCTAATAAAATAATTCCCTCTCTATTACCTTTCATGCCTCCACCTGTTGAAATAGTTAGAGAAGCACCAGAATCAAAAGCATTAAGTTCTAAAGCTCAGGGATATGTAAATTTTAAAAGAGTTTTAATTAATTTTGATGTATGCCAAAAAGAATCAACTAGTTCAATAACTTGCAAGTTCAAAATTGAAAATAAATCTGGCGATAAGGACTTTGCTCTTTATAGTAGAGGAAGTCGAATAGTAGAAGAATCTGGAGAACATCTAAATTGTAACTCAGTTGAAATAGGTAATAATACGTCTTCTTCGTCTTCAAAAATCAAGCTTATTTCGGGGATTCCTACATCAGCAGTTTATAGTTTTGACGGTGTAGCAGAGGATGTAAATTCAATAGCTGCCCTAGAAGCAGAGGTTGCAGCCGACGGAGAACATTTAACACTTCAGTATAAAAATGTTCCACTTCAATAAATAAATAGTGTAATGGTTTTTTTTATTAAAACTTTTTACATAATTTAATAGTTCGGACAGTTTTGATAAAAGCTCGGAAAGCCCAATTTATCGTTGATTATTTCAGTCCAGAGTAAGCCTAAAATAGCGATTTTTCGTTACCTATTAAATTTTGTCCGAACCATTGATAATTATAATCAGTTTTAAAATGCCAAAGAAAAAATTATTTATCGATTGTCTGATAGAGCAAATCCAACTCAAAAATACTCCCTGTATTGTCGGATTAGATCCTGCTTTGGAGAGAATGCCCCCAAGCTGGTTGCAAAAGCAGGGAATTACCAAAGAAAGTAGTTTAGGAGACTGCGCCGAAGCCATTTATCAATATAACCTGATGGTGTTAGATGCCATTACCGATCTCGTTCCCGCAGTAAAACCGCAAAGTGCTTATTATGAGTTGTTTGGTTCAGCGGGAATTGTAGCCTTAGAAAAAACTATAAAGGCTGCGCGCGATCGCGATTTATTGGTAGTCTTAGATGTAAAACGGGGAGATATAGCCTCTACAGCTACAGCTTACGCTCAAAGCTATTTACCAAGCGAACCAGCACGCTCTTTAGAAGCTGATGCCATTACTATTGTTCCTTATTTGGGTAAAGACTGTCTCGAACCATTTTTTGAAGAGGCAAAAAAATGGGGTAAAGGTATATTTGTCTGTGTAAAAACCTCTAATCCTGGTGCATCCATAATTCAAGAACAACAAATAGATGGCAGATATCTTTATGAAATTATTGCCGATTTAATTAAACCTGCCTCAGATAATAGTATCGGTAAATCTGGCTATAGCGGTATTGGCGCAGTCGTCGGCGCAACTTATCCCGAAGCAGCTATTCTTCTACGTAAACAACTGCCAAATAGTTTATTTCTTGTTCCAGGTGTTGGCGCACAAGGCGGTGGTAACGATGGCATCAAAGCCTGTTTTAATCCTGACGGTTTGGGTGCAGTAGTTAGTAGTTCTAGGGCAATTATGTATCCTCATCAATACGGTGCTACCGATTCAAATAAGAAAACGATTAGGCAAGCTGCTTTAGATTTAATTAAACAGGTAAAAGAAATATTGAACTAAGAATTGGAATATTAATAATAATGAATATATAAGTAGCTAGGTGGAATTAAATATAAACCGCTTCAAGCAGTAATTGCCAAGTTCGCTACGACGCTTCATTCCTTGTACAATAGTCATTGCTAAATCGTACTCATTATCAAAAATCTGCCCCGCAATTTCGTGGGCTTTGAGTTGATGCCATTCTATTTCAATTGGATTAAGATCGCGACAATAAGCGGGCAAGAAAAACAGTAATATAGATCGTTATTGTGACTCTTATAATGACTTATTTTCTAATGTTAGAAATTATGAATGTTTCAAATATTTACGTGACTGGAATCATTTCACCAATAAGCGCGAAAATCATTACCACAAAGGCTTTAGCCGCATATAATTGCTAAAGTTGTAGGAATTTCATCACCTCAATCACTACACCACTTCATAGCCAATTCACCTTGGTCAGTAGAAGAAATAAAAGCTCGAAGATTAGACATTACACTCAAAGCCTTGAACCAGCAAAAAAT
>JBBSPC010000225.1:0-5708 GCA_038259125.1 Chroococcales cyanobacterium
CAACAATGTTGTGGAATCGATTTTGGATCATTCATATTTCAGTCGTCTGCGGTGGTAGAGCAATTCCATTTCTCGGGAAAGTTTTAGCACACAAAAGTTCGACGGTAGCTTTTGGCGAGTACAAACTAATGATGAGGTAGGCACAGCGATTACTATCTAATTATCCAGACATTATGCTTTTAGCCGACCGTGGTTTTGCCAACCACCAGCTAACAAAATGGCTAAAAAATAGTAACTGGCATTAGGGGCTTGCGTTTACCGTGCGATGTAACTCTTCATGGTGCAAGGAGGCATCCAATAGAATTAAAGTATCTCTATCCGCCAAAATCCGAAGCAGTTTTCTATCATCATGTAGGCTTGTGGTTAGACGGAGAAATTCGTGGTAACATCGTCTTGGCAAATGTTCAAGGAGTCAAAGAACCTTGGGTAGTAATTACTGACGAAGAGCCTTCTCTACAGACTCTCTGGCAATATGGATTGCGCTTCCGTGTCGAAGAGCTATTTTTAGACTCTAAATCAGGGGCTTTTCAATTAGAAGAATCAAAAATCCGCGATCATCAATCTCTCGAACGATTGTACTTGGTTGCAGCAGTGGCACTTTTATTTGCCACCGCTCATGGTATGACAATTCAACTTAATGGACTGAGAACTCAGGTCGATCCACACTGGAAACGCGGTTTGAGTTATCTCAAAATTGGTTTACGTTGGCTTAAAGGAGTCCTTCACAAAAATCGTACCTTGCTTTCTCCTGTAGCTTTATTTTACCAAGATACTCAACCTTGCTTTGCTTCCAAGAAGGCTAAAAAACAATACTACGATGCTATTTGGTTTAGTCGGATTCGTGAAATCAAATGTTCCATAGTTTAGCCTTACTGAAATGTGTCAGGCAGTCAGGGTGTTTAAAATTCCTGGTCTGAAAAGATGTTTTCTAAAATTAATTGGCATTATGAACTGTTGGAAAGGTCTTTCTCTCGATAGCAAATTAACTCAAGAAATCCTGATTATGAGTGCCTGTTAAACTAAGTTTTCCCTAAACTAACAAAAGAGGGATATCTCAAAACCTGTATTCGCACTATACCACCACCTCAAAGGCACTCGTCCAGCCGAGTTCGAGAAATTCTGACTGATGGGCGTGAAACATATACTGTCCTGGTGCGTGTTCTTTAAAAGAGAATTCTAAAATGTCTCGCTGTCTTTGACACTGCATGACGGTATCGATGGTGCGAAGGGTTGGAGTTAGGGTAATTCCGCTATCGTAATAGTCAAAGAAATTGCCGTGAAGATGAAAAGACTTAATCGGGTCAAACTCGGTCACGTTAATTAAATAAACCCGCACGGGGCGATCGCATTCAACAAGAAATTATCCAAATGGGTAAAAGCAGTGCTAAAGCTAATATTCGTGGTCATATTCAAGCAGGGCGTTGCGGTTGCGAAGTAAACAATCCTCAAGGTAGCTGCTGCTTGAGTAAGGTTCGACAATTATCTAAAAACGCTCGACATCAGTAAAATCAAAGTTCGTTTGGGAATTATTTGGAGACTTATAGCTGTTACAGCGATACCGCCTAAAATAAGTTAATTACCCACTACTCCTGCGGTAAAGTTTCCGCTTTTTCTATGCCCACTATTATCAATAATTTAACTATTTCTCTTCTATCACTCTCCGAATTAAAAAAGTAACAAACAACAGAGGCTATCCCCAAAGGTTCAATGATGGAAATTGATTCATAATATTTATCTTTCTTTCTCTTCTCCTGCCAAAAATAATTGCTCTAATGTATCTATTTAAGGAATCAATAATAAATTAAAGTTAATAAAGCGTTCTGCCTATGGGTTTGGAAATTTTGAAAACTTTCGTACAAAAATTTTATTAATTTGGCATTTTAACTGTTAGTTAGGCACACTATTTACTGAGGAACCATGTTTTTTTGTACAATAGCACACTTAATGAGAAAATAATAGTTACGCTGGTGGTAAGAAAAAACAGTTCAAATCAACTTTTATAGTCAAACATATAGTTTATATCTATATATAAATTGCTTTTACATTACTTTCCGCGAAAATGCTTAACTTGCTTGGCTGATAAATCTCATTAACTAATTATTGAAACCTGATAGAAGCCAATAGATCATAAAAAAACAAATGTAATTATGACCTAGTAAGCGATTGCATCTTTTATCAATCATAATTATACGTTTAGTAATTTTTTAGGGAACAATAAGTACAAGTTCTCTGGAGGATAGTGTTAATCATGCAAAATAACAAAGCTGTTAATCTAGAGCGTAGTCAAAACTACGCCAAGTTTAGTCTTCAGGCAAGACCGATACACTATGATTTTTCTTACAAAAAGCCTTTTCCTTCACAAAAAACTATTGACGAACTTTTAAAAGAGGGATACGTAGGCATAGATCACAAATTAGCCTATGACAATGCCTTTGCTGGAGTTGCATATAAATTTAAAAGCAAAATTAAATGGACAATTAGTAGTCAAATTGAAGATGAAATTTGGCTGATGACTACCGATAGGCAAGCTCTAGAAAAATTATCTGAATTTATGCTTAATAAGTTTAGCTGGTCGCCTATGATTTACTCTGTCAGACCTAAAGAAGCTTTTATTTTTACTCCTAAAAATGATACAGAAAAAGCAGCAATTGAAGCAACAGTTTCAGGAGAATATGGCTGGCAAGGACCTTTGTATTCTTTAGAATTATATGAATATCATGATGATGAAGCTGGATTTATTTTTACAACCAAACCATTAGATACTGCCCAGCAAGAATGGCTATTGGTGAAGCTAAATTTTAAGGACTATACAGGATCTTGGAGTCATCACGATGGAACATTAGAAGAAGTTTACTATATTTGGAAAGAGAATATACAGTTGTCTGAACCTAACTATAATCCTACTGCTGATGAAATCTTAGATGCTATAAATGATTAGAGTTGTGGCTAGTTTACTATAAAATTATATGTGGCACAGAAAGTTATAAACTATTGAATATAAAAAAGATAGTTTAAGTAATGGATAATAGATTTTCTAATATATTTAATTTAACTGAAGACCAGGCGATCGCCTTATTAAAAAAGCCCTTAAATACAGAAGATGGTACATCAGAGCGTTATGTTGGTGCGGCACATCTAATTAATTTCCCCACCCCAAGGTCGATTCAGGCTCTAGTTGAAGCCATAGAAGATCGCGATCCTGCTTTGGAAAATCGCATCGCCAGGCGTAAAGCAGTTGAAAGTTTAGGACGTTTAAAAGCTGGAACAGCTTTACCAACCATAACATCTTGTTTAGACGATGCAGATGTCCTAACGGTAGAAAATGCGGTGTGGGCAATTGGCGAAATTGGCACAGAAGATCGATCTATCCTCGAAGTGATCGCCCAACTACTAACTAAGCCTAATCAGACCTATCGCGTTATTCTTCACACCTTAGCTAAGTTTAATTACCTGCCAGCTATAGATAGAATCAAACCCTTTACTAGCAACGACGACCAACCAACCGCCAGTGCTGCGATCGCTACTTTAGCTCGTTTGACTAATGACTATAGCCAGATGGATCGGGTTGTCGAGTTTTTGCAGCACGAAAATATTAACGCTAGACGCGCCTGCATTCAAGATTTAATTGATACAAAATACTATCAGGCAATTCCAGCGATCGCTAAAGCACCTATCTCTGTGGCATTCCGCTTACGAGGCATTAGATTACTTGCTGCTGCGGGTATAGCTGCGAGGAAAATAACTTTTGCTGAAATTGAATCTAGCTTAGATCGAGTAATCCGCGATCGCCCTCAAGACATTGAGATGGTACACGAGTACGATCAGCCACCATCGATAGAGTTTTTAATTAGAGAACTTTACCATACCGATTTTGGAAGGTGCTATCTGGCAGGAAAAACCCTTTTAGAAGTTTACCCCCAACAAGCACCCCAGGCTTTATTACAAACCTACCAAGAAGAAGCGCATAACGACTATGGCGCACATTTCCATGTGGTTAAGCTACTGGGTTTACTCAATTACCAGCCTGGTTACAAGCTAATTGTAGAAGCCCTAAACAATACTTCGCCTCAGTTTCAAAAATCCCGCACAGCAGCAGCGATCGCTTTAGCAAATCTTCGAGCAACTCAAGCAATTCCCTTACTAAAAGAAACTTTAAATACGCCAATTTTTGAGCTTAAATATGCTTGTCTGTTAGCCTTAGAACAGCTAGAAAATCCTTGCTGGTCAATGATAGCTGATAATTCAAATCCGCTAATTAAAGCTAAAGCTAACAAACAATAAATAATCTATCAGATTCTCCAAGCATAATTATGCAGCCATAGAATTTTTTTACCAGTTATTATCAGTTTCATATCCTAATTTAATTATAGTATTGCCAAATAATTCTTTAAATCGGCGTTTATGATGCTGATTAAATACTTCTTGCCATTCTCCAACGCGACCTGAACGTAAATGGCTTGTTGGTTTTATAACTCCTTTTTGTCGATTACTTTTATTTTTAAAACTAAATCTATTGGCAATTTTTATACAGCTTTCGATTGCTTCTTGACTAAACTGATAATGTTGAAAAATTTTGTAGAAAACCTCTGATTCATTGGTGAGAATATCTTCGTATTTAAACTCAATAAAATTAGGATTATCATAGTTCCATTGTGACATTTCTTCTATTACTTCTTTAGAAGTTCCTTCCATCTCTGCTAATAAACCCTCTTCTTGGTTTAGTGAATTGAGGTGTTCTTGATAAGTTAGGTTATTTAAGCTATGTCGAGGGATATGCGCCCATTCTTCTTTAGTCCATAGATGGTAGAAATAAGCAGAAATAATTATATCTCTGGGATCGCGTATCATATGAGAGCCGACATAGTTTGGTAGTTTTGCCACATCAACACGGCTCATATATTCCAGAAAAATATCCGTATCTCGTTGAAGCTCACTTTGGGTACATTGTTGAAACTTTAGTCCATAGTAACGGGAGATCCCTCTTAGAACTCTAATAAACCAAGCTGTACCAACTTTATGATAACAACAGTGAACAATTAAATTTTTACGGTTTTGATTGTTAAAAGGAGTTCTTAAATTGCGTTTGACTATAGACTCTAAAGGAGTATAAAATTGAAGTGACATGACAAAAATTATAAGTTATATTTTACTTAATCAAGTTAGATAATATTTTTTTTACCTAATAAAAAAACAAGATACGCTTAAGCAAATTATTTACATAATTACTCCGCAAAAATACTTATTTTCTATATATATACTATAAGTCAGCAATCATTGTAAATATTTAAATTGATAGATATTTTTCTAAAACCAATATGTATAGCCCTACAAGATTAGGTTAGGACAATACTGAGGAAAGACCCCGCGTCGCCCTCAGAGCGGGTGGAAACGGCTCTGTTTAAGAGCCTTGTTCCACACCCGCTAGCAAGGGAATGCTTTCCGATGCTTCACCCTTTAGGGGGTCTCAAAGCGGGGTTGCTCGCCAATCCTGGGAGACTTAAGATAAAATATCTTCTCCCCCAGATTTGGGTAGGGCTGTTTCATTCTTAAAATAGAAGATGCGATCGCCAATAGAATAGCCCTACCTGTCCTAATTAATGGCAGAAAGATAGCAATAATGGCAAATTATGGCTTAAATGGCTGATTGCCTCGGTCATGGAATTGAAACCATGAACTTTTACCAGATTTATTACCCAACTTTTGATTAA
>JBBSPC010000226.1:0-5690 GCA_038259125.1 Chroococcales cyanobacterium
CGCCATATTATTCTACTCCCAACAATTGCTCGAAGCTAAAGCCTTTGCCCTTGCGATTGTCAGCATCTGTTAGAGAATGCTTATGATTGTGGTCTGAGATCATCACTTCATGGTCATCAAAATACTTATTGATGGTTTGCCTATTAGAACCAGTCAATTTAAAGATAATACCTTTAGTCAAACAAACTTTTTGTGACTTTTCAGGTTGATTGTCATTGTGATTCATTATTGTCTCAATAGCTTGCTCGATTCTGAAGTTGGCAGCGCCTTTAAACGTTGCTTTTTGCATCTGGGATTCAGTCATAGACTCAAGTTGAGCTTGTTTATCGGCAATACTGTTTAGATAGCGCGATCGCTGCAATAGACCATCTCTAGCAACAACATCTAACTGACTATCGCTATTGGTAAGCGCGTTTTCAACCTCACGCTGTTGCTCACCTGAGAGATTAAAGGATTCTAAGCTGATTACAGATTCGCGATCGGTATTATTTTCATAGCTTGTAAGCAATAGACCGATCAGATCGCCCTGACTTTTTTTCAGTTTCTTGGTGAGAGTGTCGAGTAATTCCTTTTCCTCTTTGGTAATTGAACAACCTAACTTTATTTTGTCGGACATAATTAAAACCTTCTTTTAGTTATTCTTATATAGTAACAAAATACTTATGAGTATACAAGACTAATTAAAGAGCGGTTTAATCGAGCGGTAACACGGTTACTGCAAAAGCGAGACTCATAATGATGTCGTCGTGCTTGCCTTTAATAGTGTAGATAATCAGTATTTGGCGACTAAGAATTTATCTGCTTACAGGGACAAACGAATCTGGCTTGTTTGGTTAGTTTATACATTAGATCGAAACAACACTCTGATTACACCACCATTTTTTGTAACCGAACCATTATTCCCACTTACTCATTTGCCTATATTTTGATGTCCCCCTACGAAGTCAAAAATTCTCGTTTGGTATGTGAATTATCGTCTTTGCAAATATGTCATATATGACATAAAATAAGGGGGTATGGCATAAAGCAATGAGTGTTAATAAGCAGAATTGGCAAGGTAAAGAATTAGTCTGGTTTTCGGGTGAGGTCAAAACTCCTCCTTTTTCTAGTGAGGCTCGTATTGAAGCGGGTTATCTACTTCGATTGCTCCAAAAGGGTGAATCGTTATCTATGCCCCAATCTCGTTCGATGCCTAGCATTGGCAAGGGGTGTCATGAGTTAAGGATTAATGATGAGAGTAAAACCTGGCAGATTATCTACCGTATTGATGACGATGCCATAGTAATTGTGGATGTATTTGCTAAGAAGACAAATAAAACCCCAGACGCAGTTATCAAGCGATGTCAACAAAGGCTGAAGCAGTATGACGCGATTTAGTAAAAGTAGAGGATGGTTATGGACGCGGATAAACGGAAGAGATTAGAAGCTGCTGGTTATGCTGTAGGCGATGCCAGTGATTTTTTAGAGCTAACTCCTGTTGAAGCTGAACTAGTGGAACTTAAAGTAAGGCTAGCTTTGTTTGCCAAGGAACAGAGAAAAGTTAGTAACCTCTCTCAAGATGCCCTAGCTAAAATTATGGGTTCTTCTCAATCAAGAGTCGCTAAGATTGAATCTGGCGATCCCTCTGTGTCACTAGATTTGATTGTGCGGGCATTGCTGACTAGTGGGGCTACCCGTCAAGAACTGGCACAGGTAATTATGGGTTCTAATTGAGCTAAACCCGCAACCAGTTGGCCTAGCTAACTAATCTCTCTTTCAACCTCGTATGCCTCTGCTGCTGCTCGATCTGCTAAAGAGCGATCGCAATAGCTTTTGACGACCCTAGCTGGTAAGGATAATAAAGACGCTAAAAGTTATCAAGAACAAAGAGTTAAACAGTTAATATTAGAGGCTAAACAACGTGAACGATAAACACAAGTACAGAATTAATATTCAGTGGAGCGAAGTGGATAATTGCTATCTGGTAGCCTTACCAGATTTATCACAAGGTCAGCAATGGGTAACTCATGGTGATACATATCAAGAGGCTTTAGATAATGCAATAGATGCTATGGATGAATTGATTTATGTAGCCGAGCAAGAAGGTAAAACATTCCCTGTACCACAATTAAAGACAGCCTGAACTTATAGGACAATCGCATTTATTAGCAATTAATAATAGTAGTAACAGTCGAACCAGCATAGAGTCCGTTAGAAATACTATTGCAAATAATATAAGTAAAGATATAGATAATCTTAACCTTCAATTTAACTATCCATAAATAAATTAAATATCATGTCAAGAATAAACAATATACTTGAACCAGAACCTAAAGAAGTCTTGAATGCAAATCATCGATGCAATTTTGAACTTTTTGATTTAGATGATACAGATTATCAAGGTGAGAGTAATTACATTTATGGTTTTTGCTTTTTAGATGTACAAGGTCAAGAAAAATACTACATTTCTCTTGAACAGGATTTAGATCACTTCAATCAGTACATAGTTTATCCACCTTGTGAGTCTATAGGTTCAACAGATTTTATCTATTTTGAAGGCTTGTTTGTAGAATGCTGGTCTTTAGAACAGTTTTGTCTTGCTAGTCATTCCTTTTGCGCTGTTATAACTGACCAATTTTCTTAGTTTATTGTTTTTTTACTATGGAACAGTAATTTTAGAAGAACGTAAACCTTAGTAAACTTAAACTTTTAACCATCACAAGCAATGTAATTTGTGGCAAATTTTACGGGCATGGTTATCTAATGACAGACAACACACGGAGTAAAAAGTGATGTCTGATTACGATGGATCGGTCATCAATGTAGTAGCTTTACATGATAATTTTTAGCAAAAATATACCACCAATACCAGACCCTCTAGCAAGGTTTAAAAAATCTCTTGATGCCAGTCGTGCTTTACAGAAAACAAAGTTAGCACAGGGTGTACAAGGCATCAATCGTTATGTTGAAGATGTCGAGGGCAACTGGTTAGAAACTTGGTCTGATGACGAGAGATAGAAAACAAGGCTAAAAACTCTCAAGCGCAACAATAATGAGGGATATAGCTAATAGATCGAGACGAAAAAATGAGATAAATGTAGGGAAAAGAAAGTTTCCCGAGATTTTTAACTATTTGTTTAACGATCTCTCTTCTTGTCAAGATGTCGTGCAAAGTCTTCTGATTAAAAACTAACCGTTGTTATTCAGGATCGATAAATTCTCGACCTACGATACTTTACTTGATGACTGGCTAAACCGATCGCGATCGCCACACACCAAAAGAATGTATCGCTCTAATATTTATGGCTTTTACAAGTTTCTAGGGGAAGAGTTAACCCGCGATACTTTGGCTCTGTTTTTGCTACTCGATAGTCATCAAGCCTTTGAATTAGTTTCTCAATATCATGGCTCGTTAGTAAAGCGAAGTCTTGCACCCGCAACAGTCAATCAAAAGTTAGCTGCAATCAAGTCTCTAGTTAATTACGCCTCTCAAGCGGGAAAATGTCATTACACCTTAATTAACATCAAATCAGAAACCTTAATCAGCTATCGGGACACTAGAGGAATATCAGTAGAAGAGTTTAAAAAGATGTTGGGTGCAGTAGATGTCAATAGTATTAAAGGTATACGCGATCGCGCAATATTACTTTTGATGTGGGGTAATGCTTTACGGCGGTCGGAGGTGGTCAACTGTGATATATCTGATTTTTCACCAACTACGGGTGAATTGATAATAACTGGTAAGGGTAAGATTGGACAGCCTGAAATTATTAGCCCCAGTAAAAGTGCGATCGCTTCAATCGATCTTTGGTTGAGTAAAAGAGGCAGGTATACCAACAACGATCCTCTTTTTAGTGCCATTCACAAGAGTTATTGGGGTCATAGGCTCAATAGCCATTCAATCTATAAACTGGTGCAGAAATACGCCACAAAAGCAGGTATTGAGAAGGTTATGAGTCCTCATCGAATCAGACACTCATCAATCACTGAATCTCTTAACTTGACTAATGGGGATGTGAGAAAGGTACAGAAGCTATCGAGGCATAAAAAGCTAGACACCCTCATGATATACGACGATAATCGTACCTCGTTACAGAGCGAAGTAACTGGTATGTTAGATGATCTGATATAGATATAAACAGAAATTATCCTTAAGCGATAGCTTTGACGGTTTCAGGTTCAGGCAAAAATACTGCTGGTGGTAGGTTGAAAAATTGGGCTAATTCTTGAATATGACGTACAGTTAACTGTCTCTTCCCGTTTAAGATGTCAGAGACAATCGACTCAGTTTTAAATACAGGTACGAGGTCTTTTTGACGCAACTGTCTTTCAGTAATCAAAACTTTTAATAGTTCTACACCATAAATATCGGGAATTGGTTCTCCTTTTTGTTCGTAATCAAAGACCAGTGTACCCAAAACGTTAAGATAATCAGATTCATCTTGGCTTAACTCAGGGCGATCAAGCAACTTATCGATAACTACTTGTGTTGCTTCTAATTCCGCTTCATTATTGATAGTACGAGGGGGAAATTTTTGTAGTAGTTGAATGTATCGATCGGTCATAGCAATAAAACTTTTAAGTAGTAAAAACTAGAAGAGAATAAGCAAGAAAACAAATTGAGATTTAGGAGCTATTTATAATCAACTTCAAACAAGTTATTAGCTATTGATACCATTCATCTTTTTTCCAATCCTCTTTGTCATATACAGCATGGGTGAGGACATACCGAATAAAAACTTTACTCTGTTTGTAATCAACGTAAGCAATTAAGCGAAAATTGTTACCTCCAATGTTAAACACAACAAAGTTTTTTACTCTATCTGCCGAAGGAAAAGTCAGACAAATATCGTTAAAACACTGCCACTGTTGTTTGGTGGTAAGTTTATACCAATATCTCAAACTTACCTCCGCTGTAGGATGATTGCGCCAGAATTGTTTTAGTCTGGAATATGAGATGACGTGCATCAATTCTCCTTTTTAGTTGACATTCATTGGCTGCATCCCAAAGCGTAGTTTTAAGCTCCATCTATCTAACTTAGCAATTTGCGAAGCTAAAGTCAATCATCAATGTAGTAGATGTTTGTATAGCGATGGATAAATTTTAGTCGATAAGGAAAATTAAAAGGCTGAAACCTTTATGAATAAAGGACTTTAAATTTAGCGGTTTAATTTTATCGCGATCGCTTTTTATTGGATTATCTATTTATCGATCTAATTAAACCCGATATGTCGTGTACAGTTAGCGATCTCCAAATAAAATAGTCAATAACTGTATCAAAAAAAGGGTGTAGCTATGTGGTTAAATTACGCTTTAAATAGCAACGGAGATTTAGTTTCAGTTGGCGATGTCAAGCGAGGTAGAAGCGATATTAAGTGTCCTTATTGCTATGGCGAACTAACCGCTAAGAAGGGTAAGGTAAAAGCCCACCATTTCGCCCATGTAAACGAAACTTGTAATCGAGTCAAAACTTCTAATTTCAACAGGCTGCCTTTATACGACAGCTTTGATTTGGGATTAAAGCCAAGCGTTCTTAAAAGCTTACTCGAACAATGGGATAAGAGAAAATCTACAGCGGTTTGCAGGTTTAAGAGGGACAGTAGCAGCAGTGAGCGAACCAGTTACGCAAATGTTGAGGATTAATTAAATCCATCGCTATTTTTATCAGCAGATCGACCCTTTTGGAAGTCCTGGGAGAAAACTGTCTCAG
>JBBSPC010000227.1:0-5684 GCA_038259125.1 Chroococcales cyanobacterium
CTGTTGGTGGCTTGGCTACTCATATGGCACTCAAAATGACCTCTCATACTTTGCGGCTTTTCTTGCGTCGTCATTTTGAGATTGATGTTTTGACTTTTCAATCCTCCTCAGCTTACTAAAATTTAATTCACACCAGGCGTGATCTATGGGAGACAATTGGCAAACAACTTTTTTGTCTCTCATTTTTTAGATGAAGAAAAGTTGATTATGATTAGATGAGCCTGAAAAAACCAAGGTATGAAAATTCTCGAATGCGATCGCTTCGCGTTGTCCGTTGGCATCGCTCTTGAAATAATTTAACGTCTATCCTCAATGACATAAACATTAGGACGACTATAACCCGCTCGATTGGGTTTGTGCATCGAGACAGAAAAGGCAGAGGGGCGAAACTTTCTTGCTATGATTCGGCGGTAAGCATCAACACAAGCCGTATCTACACCAACTATTAGAGAAGACATTCCCAATATTGCAACCAAGGCTTCACACTCTTGGATTAACTGCTCGAATGCTTTGGCTTCTTTAGCTGCTCCCAACTTAAGATAACAACTTCCTCTCTTCGCTTCCGACCCCAACCCATAATGACAGATAGCCAACCCGATTAATCCCACATCATCCCAGATAAATAAAGTGTCTCCGAGAGAGCGTTGTTCTACAAGAAGAATTTCAGAACGCCAATCCAATCCTTCATAAATTTCGTCTGTTAACTGATAAGCAGCATTTAAACTTACTGCTTTTCGTTCGGGGTCAAGGCTCGAATACCGCTCGGCAAATAAAGTTGTAACTTGAGTATTCTCGATCGCCTTAGTACATAAAGCAATTAAAAATCGGGGTTCGGCACCAAATTTGCCATAAAGGTAGATATGTTTGGGGCTGTTAGCATGAGTACAGAAGATAATCTGTTGGCTTCCCCATTCATCGAACTTTGACCACGAGGCATCAATCAATTGAGAACCAATACCTTGATCCCAATAATCGGGATGAGTAACGATCGGACCAAATCCCGCACAACTGCCCCAATTAACTACCATCGAGAAACCAATGAGTTTTCCATCGGCTCTTGCTGCGAAGACAGAGGAAGGATCTTTATACCAACGATTCGTATGTTCTGCCCCATTGCCAAAGTCCATTGGCTTGTCCAGTCCCAAAAAAGTACCGAAGGAAAGTCGTAAGAGTTTTCCTGCTTCTGGTAGCTCGCTTTCATGCAGTAAACTAATTTCAAAATTCATAATTCTCTACCATTGAGTAAATCGGCTTTTACCATGTCGAAAATTCCCGATTGCGATTCCTGTATTTTATATGCTTACAACCCTCACTTAATCTAATGCCAAGGCAGAAGAACAATGGAGTCCTCAAGGTTATAGCTAGTATGGTAATGAACTGATTACTAATCAACTTTCTCGTTATAGTCAGGCTGAACAATTAGAGATTTTAGATAATCATCCTTTCTTTACTAGTATTTGTCCAGTTTGCAGACACGAGTTTAATCGAGATAATCTTCCCGTTCACTATGATTGTTCTAGCTGTGGATGGGTGGATGATTCCGTTTAAAGATTGGGAATACTGAAGCACGAGCATCCGTATTAAGTAGCAAGCTTCGCGATCGCCTGAATAATAATTGTCGCTTCGCGGTTTTCTTGCTTTCCCCCTTTCTTCCCCTCTGGGTTCGGTCGCTTTGCTTCCCCCACTTTTAGCTTCGTTGGTTATCACACAGCAGTTCTAGTATAACGGCTTTGATAATGTCGCGCTTCGCGGTCTGAATGCGGGGACATCCCGCACCCCGATTTCGCTCGTCAAGGGGTCACAAAACTAATCTTCAAGAAGCAAGGGTATCTAACCCTATGACTTCGCTAACGCCGTTTTGACAACACTGTTGTGTCCTTTCGGAGGTTTTTTCTCGTGCTTGTTCGTTCTTCTTTTTTCGTTGGTTTCGGTTCTTGTCGCGTTGTCGGTCTTGCGTTGGCTGGTGGCTGCTGTTCCTGGTCTGTGCGTCCTTCTTCTCGTTCGTTCTCTGGCTCGGTGGTTTGTGCCGTGTTTGCTTCTCGTTCTGCTGCTGCTAAGTTTGCTGGTGTGCATCCTCTCGCTTGGTCTGGTGTTTCTTGGTCTTTGTCTTCCGTTTCTGCTGGCTGTTGGTGGCTCGGTGTTGCCATTCCAGTTCCCGCGCAGTTGTCGCTTTTTCTATCTCTTCAGCGATCGCCCGTCTCGCTTGTTTTTATCTTGAGTTGAGTAATGCGATCGCCATAACTGGGGCAATGCTACAAACACGCAGCCCGCTTTTATGGTTTATTTAGGCTGCAAAAGAAGTAGCCGAAAAAATAAGACATTTAAACAATGCTCTAGGCTGCTACTGGTGCGAGGTTCGTCAACCAAAGTATCTCAAAGATTTTGAAGCAGAAATCAAAATCCGAAGAATGCAAAGACATTCAGATGATGAAACTAACGGCTTAGATTTTTTAGTTTGGGCTGAAAACGATTTCGATTATATCGAATTCGACGAGTACAACTACTACACCACAGACTATATGTCCCGTTGGTAAGGCGGCTTTTGAGTAAGAGTATTCTTACTCAAAACGCGCCGTAGAGATTTGTAAGCTCTGTGACTAGTTGAGAATGCTAGTCACTTTATTTTCATTCCCCCTACATCAACCAAAAAAATAATTCATCATGACTCAGAAAACAAATCAATACACAATCTCTTTATCTGATTGCCTCGAAGACATCGCCGAAAATTTTATCTATGCAGAAAGTGAATACAGTCACGTTCCGCCCTTCGTGTTAGTTCCCATCATGTTTGAAGCGGTAAACGATTTAATTGACGAATTCTCAAGCAATCCAGAGAAATATATTAGCGATCGCTTGAGAGAAAAACTAGATGAAACAGAAGAGCGAGTATCTAGCAGCAGCATAACTTGAAATGTCGTAAGTGCGACGCAGTGAATTTTTTTCGCCCCCTGAAGTAGGAAAAACAAAAAACTCTGTATTCGACAAAGAAAAAAACGCGCTCATGACACCCCCACATTCAAATGCCGAGGCACGCTGCTTTGCAAGCACCGAAGTGCAATCGCCCTTTCGCACTCGACATTAAACGTAAATTCAAACAAAACAATGACTAAGATTAAAAAATCAAACAATTTCAGCGTATTCGGCACTCGTCCAACCGATGCTATTTGTCTTCCCGATGTTCCCTACTCTGTCAGACTCAACTGCAAAGATGGCGGTTTGTTTGTCGGTGGTAATGAAGCACAACATCGCAAGTCTAACCCAGACCAAAAAATAGATATTAGCATCATCAAAGTATCTAAGTTTTTCGGTACTTTAGGCAAAACTGAAAACGTTCTTTGGATTCAGCTATTCTTTGTAGCTGCTCCTAATGTTGACTCTGCTATTCTTCCTCAAAATACAGTTTGCTGTAGCTATATCAAAAAGCAATCGATCGCTCACTTGTTCAATAAAGTTCAAGAAGTGATGGAACACGGCGTTCCTGGCATGGGAATCTTTACCCTCGGTTTTAATCGTGAAGCTGGAGAAAACGGGGTTTACTACACCATCAGCTTTTACTGGAAAGAACGCGAATCAGAAGCAGAAATTCAACAACTAGATTTGATTGCTGCTTTTATGTCTGCCTACAAAGAGCAATTAATAGACTTAGAAGGAACTCGCGATATGACCTGTGTTGATGCAGCGACGGCACAACAGCTACAAGGACTTACTAAACAACGTCAAGAGTTTGCTGGAAGCTCTACTCGTAGCTTACCTGCTGCTTAATAACTAAATAAACGGCGATCGTCAAAGATGGCGATCGCTTCACCAAAAATAAGAAATTAAAAACTATGAACTGGAATAAATTTGAATCAGAAATCCGCGAATATTTATCTAATCAAGGAGTTCCATTATGGGATTATAGATTCTCTAAAATAGGAAATTTATTTATATCACTTCGTGAGTATCACAATGGTATAGATAAAGAGCGGTTAGTAAAAGAAGACGTAATAATTTCGATTGAATTCAATAATTCAACAAATCAATGAAATCTTAAAAAAATATTTGGTCTTGTTTGCAAACACAAAAATCCTTCTATTTGGGATTCAGCATTTTGGTCAATGAATAAATAGAAGTTCTCAATAAATAATTTATCAATTTATCGGGTGGGTAATACTCACCCGATAACAACAGACCTGTCTTGAAAATAGACAATTAAGCAAAGTTCAAAAACTTAGTTCATGGGAGTCAGTTCAAGTTGATAACCCAATTGACGAGCTTGAGTGGGTTTCCAGTATTCTCCTGTACTCTCCATCGCTACTTGAGTAACATTTTGAGTGCTTAACCAATCATTTAAAGCCAGTAATTCTGATATTGTAGTTCCAAAACTACGAACTATTCGCTCCCATTTTCTGGGTGCAGTTTGGATTAGACTACAGGCCACCACCACTTTTTTATGAACATCTAATCTCGCACAGTGAGTATGAGTAATTTCCATTTCTGATTATTCTCAATTTTGACTAGGGAGACTAATTCGATACCTGTAATAATTTAGATTCTGTCTTTCGTGTTTCCTACTTTCAATATTAGGTTTCACATTGGGTTGTGCCTATCTCGGTATCGCGATCTATCTCTTGCTCAGGCTAATTGCACTACTGTCTATATCGATCTCTTTTTAGTCTCAGTTGAAGGCTATCATATTTTCATCCCTGGGTTGTGAGCGGCACGCTCATGGCATCTCTTGCAAAAGTGGCGATCGCTAATTATTTTGACTTAAAGAAAGCTCATAATTATATAGTCATTCTAAATAGGAAACATATGAAATAATATAAGCTAGCTAAGAAATCAATCAAGTTAGATGACTTATAGTGTAGATTTGCATTCATCGGGTAGTGAACTTTGTAGAAGCAGGAGGCTCGCGCATCCGAAGCATCAAGAAGATATGAGGTAAGTCTATGGTGTGTCAATGATTGGTGTCGAAGACAGGATTTAACTCCAGCACTGCAACTGGGAAGAAAGCGAAAACTAGACTGGAAAGCACTTACTCAACATATTCACAAAAATCCAGATGCTTTGTTAAGAGAGCGTGCGCAGCATTTTGGAGTGCATACGAGTGCGATTGGGTATGCCCAAAAACAAATGAAGTTGACTCGTAAAAAGCGGTGCGACCCCCTAAAGAGTTCGGCAGTTTGCTTATGCCGGGGAACCCGTCCACCGCAACTGTCTCACCGCGTCGCCGACAGGCGCACTGGGTAGCACACCAAGACAAAACACTAAAATACAGCGAACGTAAGCATGGTCAACGAATTACTTTTCTGAGAAATTTACGTCAAATTATCATTTTAGAGGGTTCAGACAATTTAGTTTATTTGGATGAATCGGGCTTTGAAGAATATGTTTATCGTCCTTATGGCCGGTCAAAACGAGGACAAAAAACTTATGGTGATCGCAATGGTAAAAGAGGAACCAGAACAAGTCTGATAGCTGGTAAAAGCGCACCGCCTGCGCTGAGGTTTCCTCAGCGTAAAGACGGAGCAAGCAGAGGTTGTGAGTTGTTAGCACCAGTCCTTTTTAAACTCAGATCTTGCACCAAGAAAAGTTGATATGAGAATTAATAGCTGAAGTGATTGTGAGTGGGTAATTGTAGCTTGTTCACTATTGTAAAAGTAGAACCACTATTAAATAATAGAAGAACTCTTAAAACGACA
>JBBSPC010000228.1:0-5600 GCA_038259125.1 Chroococcales cyanobacterium
AAAAAGAGTTATTCTCGACCCAAAAAATCACAAACAAAGACAGCTTAACTATATTTTTGGCTAATTATTTTCTCTTTTAGCTATTTTAAACTGGCTGAACTATTTTCTCATGATTTTTTTTAGTCTAAACTACAGTTATAATCATTTAACCCAATGGCGATCTCGACTGTTCTTCATATTAGAACGTTTACTACATATCCCATATTATAAGAAGAAGTCAGCGTTACACCGCCTTGAAAAGAGGGTGTCTATGCTGACCGCCTTCCGCGGTCAGAGGTCAGAAATTAGAGAACTGATCAGCAGGATAGGTTCATGACACTTTATAACTTGCCGATCAATTCGGGCTATATAGTGTGAGATTTTTAAGACAGGCGTAAATGATCTATAGATTTTTAATAAGATGGTAGAAAAGCAATCAACCGTTGTCGTAACAGGGGCATCTTCTGGAGTGGGCTTATATGCCGCTAAAGCTCTAGCTGCAAGAGGCTGGCACGTAGTCATGGCTTGCCGTAATTTGCCTAAAACCAAACAGGTGGCAAAAGAAGTGGGTATACCTGAAGATAAATATAGTATTATTCACCTTGATTTAGCCTCTTTAGACAGTGTGCGTAAGTTCGTTGCCGATTTTCGCGCTACTGGTAAATCTCTTGATGCTTTGGTTTGTAATGCTGCTGTCTATCTTCCTTTAGAAAAAGAACCCCAACGCAGCACAGAAGGCTATGAGTTAAGCGTTGCTACTAATCATTTAGGACACTTTCTTTTATGTAACTTAATGCTGGAAGATTTACAAAAGTCCTCCGCACCAGAAAAAAGACTGGTAATTTTAGGTACTGTTACTGCAAACCCGAAAGAATTGGGGGGTAAAATTCCTATTCCCGCACCTCCTAACTTGGGGGACTTAAAAGGTATGGAAGAAGGTTTCAAAGCACCTATTACCATGATTGATGGTAAGAAGTTTAAGCCTGGAAAAGCCTATAAAGATAGTAAGCTTTGTAATATGCTGACGATGCGAGAATTACACGATCGCTATCATCAGTCTACAGGAATTATTTTTAATGCTCTTTATCCTGGTTGTGTAGCCGAAACAGGCTTATTCCGCAATCACTATTCCATGTTTCGGACTATTTTTCCTTGGTTTCAGAAAAACGTAACGAAAGGCTATGTCACAGAGGAGTTAGCTGGAGAAAGAGTCGCTAAAGTTGCTGCCGATCCTGGGTTTAATGAGTCTGGGGTTTACTATAGTTGGGGAAATCGTCAGCAAGAAGATCGCGCAGCCTTTAAGCAAGAAATTTCTAATGAGGCGATGGATGACAATAAAGGCAAACGTCTTTGGGAATTAAGCGCAAAACTGGTGGGATTAGACTGATTGGATGGCTAGTAAAGAGCGATCGCGCAAGCATGATTATACTAAATCCTGTTAGTATATATGACTTTAACTTCGCCTACATAGTTTTTCTTACAGTAAACTAGAGACAATAAATAAAAAATAGCTTAAACCCGCCAAAGCGAATTAAAAGCTCGTAATATAGATATTTTGGGGAACGATTCTAGGAGACCATTGCACACATGGGAAAAGTAGTCGGCATAGATTTGGGAACAACCAATTCCGTAGTAGCGGTAATGGAGGGTGGTAAACCCACAGTAATTGCCAATTCAGAAGGAATGAGAACTACCCCCTCTGTAGTTGGCTTTAATAAAGATGGAGAATTGGTAGTAGGTCAACTTGCTAGACGGCAAAGTGTTCTCAATCCAGAAAACACATTTTATGGTGTTAAAAGATTCATGGGTCGTCAGTATACTGAACTTCAGCCAGAGTCTAAACGAGTGCCCTACACTATCAAGCGAGACGAGTTGGGCAACATCAAAATTCGCTGTCCCAAACTAAAAAAAGAATTTGCCCCCGAAGAAGTCTCCGCTATGATTCTACGGAAATTAGCAGAAGAAGCAGAACGTTATTTAGGAGAAGAAATTACTGGTGCAGTAATTACCGTACCAGCCTATTTTAATGATTCCCAACGCCAAGCAACTAGAGATGCTGGTCAAATAGCGGGATTAGAAGTATTGCGAATTATTAATGAACCGACTGCTGCTGCTTTAGCTTATGGCTTAGATGAACGTCGTCCCCAAACCATTATGGTATTTGACTTGGGGGGAGGAACATTTGATGTTTCGATCCTTGATATTGGTGAAGGCGTATTTGAAGTTAGAGCTACTAGTGGGGATACTCAACTAGGGGGAAATGACTTTGATCGCCGTATTGTAGACTGGTTAGCTGAAGAATTTCTCAAACAAGAAGGAGTTGACCTCAGAAAAAGCGATCGCCAGGCTCTCCAAAGGCTTACAGAAGCAGCGGAAAAAGCCAAAATTGAACTATCTGGTGTATCGGTTACCGAAATCAATCTACCCTTTATCACCGCCACCGAAGATGGACCTAAGCACATTGAAATTAAGCTAAGTCGTGCCAAGTTCGAGGAACTTTGTGGAGATTTGGTTAGTCGTCTGCGTCGTCCTCTTAAGCGGGCAATTTCTGATGCAGGCATTGGTCCATTAGAAATTGATGAAGTAGTTCTAGTTGGCGGTTCAACTCGCATTCCCATGGTGCAAGAATTAGTTCGTAGCTACATCGATTTAGAACCCAATCAAAACGTTAACCCTGACGAAGTAGTGGCTATTGGTGCTGCCATCCAGTCGGGTATTATGACCAACGAAATCAAAGATATTCTCCTGCTAGACGTTACGCCCCTCTCCCTTGGCTTAGAAACTATTGGGGGCGTAATGAAAAAGCTGCTGCCCCGCAATACTACTATTCCTGTCCGCCGTTCAGATATTTTTTCCACGGGCGAAAACAATCAAACCGTCGTCGAAATTCATGCCCTCCAGGGAGAACGGGAAATGGCAACTGGCAACAAATCCCTGGGCAGATTTAAGCTGACAGGTATTCCTCCCGCCCCCAGAGGTGTACCTCAAGTTCAGGTGTCTTTCGATATTGATGCCAATGGTATTCTGCAAGTCACCGCGCGAGATAAAACCACTGGTAGAGAACAGGGAATTACGGTTTCTGGTGCTTCAACCTTGAGTAGTGCCGAGATCAAACGCATGATTGACGAGGCAGACAAATTTGCCGAGGAAGATCGCGCTAGAAGAGAGAGGATCGAAAAACGCAATCGCGCCAAAGCTTTAACCGATCAGGCACAAAGAAAACTAAAAGAAGTAACCCTTGATTTTGGTAGTCAATTTGCTGGCTACTATCGTCGTCGCATTGATGTTTTGTGTGAAGACATCTTGAAAAGCTTAGAACAAGATGATGAACGCAATTTAGATAGGGCAGAAGGCGACTTGCAAGACACTTTGTATGAGCTAAATCGTGAGGTTAGGCTGCAATACGAAGATGAGGAGGACGATGACTTTTTAGGCGCAATTAAGAAGACATTCTTGGGTGATGACGATAAATTTGATGAGGATTATTCATATGATCCTCGCGCCTCTGATTATTATGGTGGTAACGATAGTTATGGCTATCCTCCAGGACGTGGTGCTGCTCGTCCCAACACAGAATACGATAATTATGGTGGAGATTATGATACGCAGCCCCGTCGCCCTGGCTATAACGATAGTCGAGATATAGGCTATGACGCGCAGCCCCGTCGTCCTGCAGCAAGATACGATCCTTATGAAGATAGGGGCTATGGCAATGAGCCTCGTCGCCCTGGTTCTGACGATTCCTACGGCAGTTCAGACCCATATGCACCTAGAAAAGAACCACCTAGAACCAGCCGTGGTGGTCGTGACAACCTACCGCCCCAAGACCGTTACAATAGTCGCAATGCTACCCGCAGCAATATGCCCTATGAAAATGACTGGGATGATGAGGACGATGAATGGTTTTAAAAACGTTGCCGATTGAAAGTATTGGCTCAAAAGTGTTACTGTTCATAGCTATTAGCTTCAGAGCTAATAGCTATTAGCTAAAGACTAACAACTAAGAACTAATAACTAATAACTGAAGATATGCCAACAGTGCGTAACTATTATGAAATGCTGGGCGTTGATAAAAATGCCCCTAGTAATGAGATTAAGAAAGCTTATCGCACATTAGCCATTAAATATCATCCCGATCGCAATTTGGGAAATAAAGCTGCTGAAGAAAAATTTAAAGACATCAATGAAGCCTACGAGGTACTATCAGACCAAACTAGGCGTGTACAGTACGATCAGTCTATCAGCCGTAAAAACTTTATTAACAAGGGCGCGACCTTTGGTAATTTTGGACGCAATAATCGCGACAATTCCAGAGGAAGCACGAGAGTAGATAGTCAAGACTATCGCCCTGAAAGAACCAAACGGGAAAGGGTGGTGCGTTCAACCCAAACTCAGAGTCGAGATATTGAGGCAAAACTAACCTTGGGCTTAGATGAGGCATATCGGGGAGGCAAGAGAAAAATTCGCCTCGAAGACGGTAGATCTTTAGAAGTAGAAATGCCTACTGGCATGATTGACGGGCAGCGCATTCGCCTCAAAGGGCAGGGCATTGAAGGGGGAAATCTTTATCTTAAAATTACTGTGGCACGCCATCCCTTCTTTGATATCCAGGGAGGAAATATATATTGCCAGATTCCGATTACGCCTACAGAAGCAATTTTAGGTAGTGCGATCGAAGTTCCTACTATCGATGGCTTAGTTAAGGTTAGCGTACCTAACGGAGTGCGATCGGGTCAACGTCTGCGCTTGGCGAATAAAGGCTATTTTGATAAATCGGGTAATAGAGGCGATCAGCTAGTAGAAATTCAAATCTTTACCCCTAAAGAAATTAGCCCTGAAGAAAAAGAGCTATATGAAAAACTACGGGAATTAGAACAGTTTAATCCTCGCCAAAACATTATTAAAAATTTATAAGCTTGATGGCAACCAACTTAAGACGGGACAGTAGGCAGGGTAAAAGTTTTGGGCTTGGATAAATTTCTAGACTTTCTGGGCTAAGGTAATTCACCAATATTTTTAACCAGATATTCAAACAAGTCAGGAAATTGCTGACCAAACAATCTCTCCGCAGCAGTAGTGCCATCATTTCGTTTTAGAGAGAAATTATGAATAACAGTCGAGACTTGTAATCGCTTGGTGGATAATCCTCGACGGTTGTGATGAACTTGAGATAAATATCCATTACGTCCTTCCACCGCCGAGAAAGAACGTTGAAACTTGCTTACTATCCAAATCGCCCAATTCCACCATTGTTCTCAATCTAACTTACTTAGGTCAATCGTAACTGGATGTTGTTCAAGAAATGCTAAAGCTTTGATGTCAGCTGCATTATAGTCATTTCTTAGATTAGGATTTTTGGTACGTTGACTTTGCTGTTGCCAATAAACTGCTGGAAGCAAATACTCTTTAACCCAGAGAATCACATTCGCCTCATGCTGGTTGTCAGCTAAACATTGGTCAACCCAAAACCACCAAAGATCGGGTGCGCTCAAAAACAGTTGGTAATTGTCCAGGAAGATCGCTGAAAAAATGAGAACTCAAAAAAGAGATCGGCGCTCTCTTAATGATTTGATTTTGAAGACAGCACAAAAATAGGGCATTGCTGTGAATCCCTTAAAATT
>JBBSPC010000229.1:0-5566 GCA_038259125.1 Chroococcales cyanobacterium
AAATCCTTTTTTGCGCTTAAATAGCCCTCTATATTGCTCTAAATACTCAGCTATTGATTTCGGCACTCCTACCAAGGGAATCATCGCTCAAATTGATTTTTAGGATTTCTTTTTTACCTTACTCTCTTTTTGCTCTCTTTTCTCTTCAAAATTGCCAAGTCGTGAAAAAGAGACGTTTTGGTTGATTTTCTAGTAACGTCTCTTTATCTTCGGGGCTACCGCAAAAATATCTCAGATAGGCTGGTGTATCTTGAGGTAGTGCGACGGTTTCGCATAAGGCTTTGACTGCTTCTAAAGTTTCCTCTAAACGTTCTTTAGCTTTGGTAAGGCGATCGCTCAATAACCCTTCAACATCACCTTTGTCATAGCCATCTAAAACTTCTGTAGTGTAGTCGCTAACGGACTTTTCTAAGCTTTTGAATAGATCTTTGTAGTCAACAATATAGCCATATTCCTTATTTTCCCCATCAAGGCGATTGACCCGACAGATCGCTTAAAACAATCCATGATCTCGCATGGTCTTATCAATATAGAGGTATGTAGCAGCAGGAGCATCAAATCCAGTTAAGAGCTTGTCTACCACAATCAGCAGCTTCATCTGTCCTGGTTGCTTGATGAATTTTTGCTTTACTTTAGATTCAAACCAGCGGTCAATTCTCTCTGGAGAGGTGAGATTTTGGTCGATGTTTCTGGCTTCATAACGCAAGTCAAGAACTACTTTATCCTTGACTGCTTCATTAAACTTGTAGGTATGGATATAATCGCCAAATACCTCAATGGTGTTTGATTTATCCTTTTTGAGTAAGGGCGTACCCGTAAAACCGATCAATAATCAATACCGCATTAGGCAAAATGCGCTTCATCGCCTGATGTAGTTTACCTGACTGGGTGCGGTGATATTCATCTACAAAGACGTAAAGATTTCCCTTAGCTTGGAAGTTGGCAGGAAGACTATACTGTAATTGCGCTAGGTATTTCTCATAGTCAGAATCTTCCGCTTGCTGCTTCTCCTTTTTACCAAATTTATGAATTATCCCTCTTTTGTCACTTTCCGAGATAGATCTTTACAGTGAGAGGATTACAGCCATTTTAAAATTTTAGTTTTTATTATTATAAAAAAAATAAGCAATTCTTTTCTCTATAAAGGCTCTAGAATTTAGAAATGACGAAAGTTTTCGGAGTCTGACAAAAGAGGGTTATCCCTCTTTTATGACTTTAGGGAGGTAAAATCAGAAAAGAGGGATGATACGTATCTTAACAAATCGTATTAAAAATAATAATTTTTTGAGTATAAATAAAGCGGAAATAATAACCTGCATTAGCTATTAGTCTAAATGCAAAAAGGAGACTGCAAAATGCTAGTCTCCTTTTTTACTTTAGTAAGATGTTAAAATACATTTTACTTGCTTGAATATAGAATTTTTATCTTCGGGGTTTGACTATTAGCGAGTTGCTGTGGTTGCAGCAGCTTTGCTATTATCCCATTCCTGAAGTTCAATAGATTGCAAGCTAGGAAAGAGGAAATGATTCTCTTCTACATATTGCGCTCCAAATAATCCTTTTTCAGCCCAAAAGTATCTATCTGTGGTGTGTTCGTTTCTCTTAACCACCAAGACTGCTGGAGGTTGAATACCCATGTTGGCTATATGATTGCGGGCTGCGGTTACTGGTTTATCTTCGCCGCTTTCGATATGATACTGGGAGACCAATTCTAATATTTTGCGACCTTCTTGACGACGACGGCTTTTACGTTTGCGTTTCCTTGCCAACCCTTTTACCTCCTAATATTCACTAAGCGAATAATGTGTCATTAGTTACTTATTATGTGCTAATTGTATCGTAATGAACAATAAAAATCAACTACCTGGAGAAGATATTATCGAAGAGATATTTAGATAGAAATACTAAATAAAAAATGTCTTGTTTGATAATTTATGATGGGAAAAGATAAAGCTGTAAAACTAAAATTAGATATACATAGCTTAAGCTGACGGCAATTGTTCTTTGGCTAATATCAAGATTTACCGCAATCTCTGTCTTGGGAGCATTAATGTCGGACAACTATTTTTCCAGTACTGAATTTATCGCTTTGTGTCAGTCCCAAATAACAATACTGTCCAAAAGTTTGGGAGCGGTATGGAGTGTGATTTATTTAACAGAGGAAATGAGCGAAGATGGACAGGCGCAGTTGTTTCCTTTGGCAGTTTATCCTCAAAGTAAAAATAAAAAAGCTTTAGAACTTCCTACTGTTAAATTATCTGAGTTTTGGCAACAGTTGCAGTCTCATTCGATTGCTCAGTTACTACCCGCTAATTTGACCAGCAAAAGTACCAAAAATCAATCAGCATCTAATTTAAAATCTGGATCGCAAGAGAGAAAACAGTTAATAGTACCCTTGATTCATCAAGACACTTTTTTTGGTTTGCTAGTAACTGGACGAGAGGATCGAGAATGGCAATCAACAGAGTTAAAGCAGATCGAAGAAATTACTCGAACTATTGCGATCGCTCGTTTTTTAGAGCTTCAATACCACTGGACTAAAGAAGAATTGACCGTTCAAAAAAATCTACAACGTATTGAGCGCGATCGCCTAGACGATCTGTTACATCAGCTACGTAACCCTTTAACTGCACTGCGGACATTTGGTAAATTACTGATTAAACGCTTACTGCCAGGAGATGACAATCGTAAAATTGCTCAGAGCATCTTGGAACAAAGCGATCGTTTTCAACAGCTTCTAGAACAGTTTGAAACCGAGTCAAACGCCATAGATTCAATCGATCTCGAAGAATTTGAGCGCAGAAAGACACCTGTGTTAGAAGCTAGCGATCGTACGGTGGCACAGGGTAACTTTTTATTACCAAGCTCTAACCAAGAATTAGATTCTCTAGATTTGCAGCAAATTCTCCAACCTCTATTAAATGCAGCCAAGGCGATTGCTACAGACAGAAATATCAAATTAATTACCAACATTCCCTCAATCATCCCCCAGGTGAGAGGAGATATTTCAGCTTTGAGAGAAATTTTTAATAACTTAATTGATAATGCTTTAAAGTATACTCCTGCTGGGGGTAAGATACAGCTCGATCTAAAAACAAAGCAGTTTTCACCTGAGTTAAAAATGTTGGGCATGGCAATTAGTGATACTGGCTATGGTATTCCCATAGCCGATCAAGAGCGTATTTTTGAGCGGCATTATCGTGGAATACAGGCAAAAAGCGATATTCCTGGCACTGGTTTAGGACTGGCGATCGCTCAAGAACTTATTGTCAAGATGCAGGGGGAAATTGAGTTAATTAGTCCTAACAATTTATCAAAAGATAGTCCTGGTACTACCTTTGTTGTCTGGCTAACAATTATCAATGAAAACTGATGCGAAAATTATATTTTTTATTACCAGGAACAACAGGAAAGTTTGGTGGAGGGGGATTATGGGCAGAATTGAAAACCTGTGCTTTGGCAAAGCAAATATGTGTTGCTGAAGTAGTTACCTATCGGCAACGAGAAAAAGACTGCGCTTTTTTGACTGATATATTGCCAATGACTGACGCTCAATCTTCAATTTTTGTTATTGGTTGGGGTTTTGATGTTCCTAAGTTAGTTGCTAAACTTCAGGGGCAAAATCAAAACATTATCTATCATGCTCATAGTACAGGCTATGGTTTCGATCTACCTCCAGAGATTCCTATTATTACCGTTAGTCGCAATACGATGGGTTATTGGGGTCAAAAAGCTGCAAACGGCTTGATTTATTATCTTCCCAATCAAATTAGTGATGAATTTTATAACGCAAATCAACCACGAGACATTGAGATAGTGGTACAGACGCGTAAGTCTTCACAATACCTGCTGCAACAATTAATTCCTGCATTACAAGAGAGTTATCGGGTTGAAGTTCTTGATAGCTATGTAGAAGATTTAGCCCGATTATTTAATCGTAGCCAAGTTTATCTGTATGATTCTGCTGAATACTGGGCTACAAGCGGGGTAAGCGAGGGATTCGGTTTACCACCATTAGAAGCTTTAGCCTGTGGCTGTACAGTTTTCTCTAGCGTTAATCATGGACTGTCAGATTTTTTAGATCCTGGATTTAACTGTCATAAGATTGCGGGATATAGCCTAGAATATGACCTGTATCGAATTGCTCAAGCATTGGATCGTCCACCAGATTTTAAGCTAATCGATTCGCTGTTGGCAGAATATCGTCAAGAAAACTTAGTTGCTAGATTTGAAGTAATTATCGCTGAGATTAATGACTTTTTTGAGATGCGATCGCCTTCTTTATTGTCTGAGAAATCTCAGCTTGCAACCACTATTAATAGCTTAAATACTAGACGGATCAACAGGTTAAAAATACAGAGAATCTTAGCTAAGTTACAGCAAAAGTTAACCAGCAAATAGGTCTGAAGAATTTCTAACGGTGCGAAAGACTCTATTGTAGATGTAGCACGGTCTTTAGTCCTACCAGAAAGTGCCAAAATGTGCTAAAATTTATTTATAAAATGCTACTATATTGGGCTTTATTGGCTATAAAAGAGAAGTAAGCAGAGTTTATTAGCCATTAATCCAAATTATTGCATATATTTGGAGTTTTTTACAGTATGACCACTTCCCAGGAACGGATTATCCCCACTGATCTGAGTAACGAAATGTCTCGCTCCTATTTGGAGTACGCCATGAGCGTAATTGTCGGCAGGGCATTGCCAGACGCTAGGGATGGTCTCAAACCAGTCCATCGTCGCATCCTGTACGCGATGTACGAATTAGGACTAACCCCAGACCGTCCGTTTCGTAAGTGCGCCCGTGTTGTAGGGGAAGTATTAGGTAAATATCATCCTCACGGTGATACTGCCGTTTATGATGCTTTGGTGAGGATGGCGCAGGATTTCTCCATGAGAAATCCCTTAATTAACGGACACGGTAACTTTGGCTCGATAGATAACGATCCTCCCGCAGCCATGCGTTATACCGAGTGTCGCTTACAGGCACTGGCAACCGATTCACTACTGCGTGATATTGAAGCAGAAACAGTAGACTTTGCCGATAACTTTGATGGTTCACAGCAAGAACCTGTGGTGCTGCCTGCTAGAATTCCCCAGCTTTTGCTTAACGGTTCATCGGGTATTGCCGTGGGCATGGCAACTAATATTCCTCCTCACAATTTAGGAGAAGTGATCGAAGCTGCGATCGCCTTAATTTATAATCCTGAAATTACCGATCTTGAATTGATGCAGTACATCCAAGGTCCTGATTTTCCCACAGGGGGGCAAATCATTGGTAGAGCAGGCATTAAAGAGGCATATACCACAGGTCGAGGTTCGATCACCATGCGGGGGGTAGCCGAGATCGAAACCTTACAACAGCGTGGTAGAGCCGACAAAGAAGCAATCATTATTACCCAACTGCCCTACCAAACCAATAAAGCCGCTTTAATTGAAAAGATTGCCGATTTGGTTAACGATCAAAGAATAGACGGGATTTCTGATATTCGAGATGAAAGCGATCGCACGGGGATGCGGGTAGTGATTGAGCTTAAACGAGATGCCTATCCTCGTGTTGTGCTTAA
>JBBSPC010000230.1:0-5477 GCA_038259125.1 Chroococcales cyanobacterium
CGCTTCTGAGTAATCAATCTTTGAACACAGTTTTTGCTAACACCGAAGCGTAGCGCAACTTTTCTCACCGAGCTATCACCTTTCTCGATCGCACTAATTATCTTCTCTCGTAAATCTACAGAATAGGGCTTCATTTATTACCTATTTTTATAACACCTTATTTTCCCCTATTTAGATGCAAACCGCTGTAACTGTCTTAACTGCTTTTTGCTGATGTTCGTAAAGACTACGGTGACTGGGTTGAAATAAAGATTCCATTTCAGGATGCAATACACCCTGACTAATTAAATCTTTAACGCTAATAGCTGCACGATAAGGCTGAGAACCTTCTAAGTAAGGATGTTGCCATACTGTTCCTGGTTGTTCTAGCTGTTTTTTCAAACCATAACGCAGATGAGGATCTTGCAAAGGATAAGCCGTCATTAAATGGCGAATAAAGTCCTCACGGGGTTGTTCTGTTGCAGCAATCGGATCGAGATATTGGTTAGTCATACCAGGCGACATCCTAAACGGTTAAAAGCAGATTCAACTAGAGGTTGATGTTCGGTTTTGATATAGCGAGTTCGATAACTATTGGCTACAGTTTCCGAAAGTGACCAAAGCCATCTAGCATAGGCACTGGGAAGAGAAATACCTCTTAAATGCAATTGTCCTTCTGGTTTATCCCAAGGAATTTGTAGGGGATGATTTTTTTCTCGATCAATCGCAAACATGGTTAAAACTGCTTTGTCCTGTTCTAACTCATAAAACTCACGATCTTCAAACCAAAGATACTCTTTATTTACTAGTTGTAATAAACTTTTATTAGACCGTTGGGACTTAACTATTTCTCGCCAACGTTGAGGTTGATGATCGAAGTTGCTTGTAGGTACATACTGTAAAACTAGATTTTCAAATGGATTATTTAGGTAAGGCGATCGCAAAATAGTTTTACTAGGCAATTCTGGAAGTGGTAATGATTCAATACTTTGGTCAACAGTTAGTAAAGCAATACCCACTTGAGATAATTTATTTTTAATTACCTTAAAGTTATTTATACTCGGTCTAATGTGTCTTTCTGTAGGATTTTGTTCGGTATTTAATACTTCATGTGCTGTAGAAAGATAAGCGCGATCGCCTTTAAATGATAATCCCGTCAAATTATCTTTTGCTTGTGCTAATACTGTAGGTGGCGCAATACAGTAACGATTTCGACTTCCGCTGTTAATTTCTCCTTGCGCTTCTAATTCTTTTAAAGTTTCGCTAATTTCTGCACTAATCTTATCTTGTAATTTGTTAAGAGAGAGACTATAACTCACTAATGAAATAATTTGATTTCTACTTAAGGTTGTAGGAAATTCGGGGCAATTATTATTTCTATGGTTACTTAATAATGAAATTATTTGCTTAGAATACATACTTTTATTGATTGTTAAATTATTGATTTGGCATTTTACTTACTTCATTATTCCGTAATCGTTGGACACTTTGAGAATTCTCTATTCTTTTTGTAGTATTTTTTCTAATACTCTTTGTATTTTCTCTGTCAAGCTATCTTTATTCAGCCATTCTGATAAATAAAAATTACCTCTATACAAACTATCGAGAATTATTTGTATTTTATCCCGATCAAAATTCACATCTAGTTGTTCGAGTGCAGCAGAAAAATCTGCTAGAGATTCATTGTCTAAAATGGAGTAGCAATAATTAGCTAAAGTTTCATCATTATTAATTTCTTCGGGAATATTATGTGGATTGATGCCACACCACAAACCAAGATTTTCAATTGGCTGTATATCTTGATAAAGCTGAATTAAATAAATACCAGGAGAAAAGCAAAGGTCAACTATTACTTGTTCGGAATCTCGTGAAGAGAGACTAATTCTTTCTATCTCTTTATTTGGATTGAGTAAGTTCCATCCAGATAGATAATAGTTATTTGCCGATAGTAGTTCGGTGAAAATAATTTGTGCTGCTGTAATTTCCCAGCTAACAAAATATCCAACCTGTAATATACGTATAAATTCAGACCCAGATTTTTTTAAATCTAAAGTATAGCGATCGCAATGCGATAAATGATCATATAAACTAGCTAAAGATAAAGTTGTTTCACCCAAACTATCAGCCTGTATTTGAAAAGTATACGGTTCACGATCGCTGTTTAATTTGAAAGTTAATTCTTCTAAAGGATACAAATTATCTATCTTAATTGTTTTTGGCCGAAATCGATCTGTATTTTTATATTGGGCAGGTATAGATAAAGGATTATTATGACGGTCATATATTTTTAAATCACGATATCTATGATGTTGAGTAATATGGTGTTCTCCGCAAACCTCAAAGCGATAAGACCAATGTTTTTCTTGCTGCCAAAATTCTACTTGATAATTACCTGATTCAGTAATCCATAGTGATAATTCAATCTGACTCCACTTATCGTTAGCAGATATAACCAAAGACTCTTTAGCGATGATACTTTTATAATCTACATTTTTAATCAAGTAATTAATAGCTAGTTCTTGAGATTGTGGAGGATAATATAACGTTGGCGTATTGATATAAATTACTTTCTTACCTTTTAATCTAAGTCCAATTAGCTGAGGCTGTTCTTGTTTTTGTAGTCGCCAGCTAATTATAACGCCTTTTATTTAAATTAATGCTTCAGATTCAACCAATCTAATTTCTTTTCCATGCCAATTTTTTATACTAGAAGCAACCAAATTATCTATTACTTCAATATCATTATCAAATTCAATTTTCAATTTTTTGGGAGTAAATAATCTTATTTCCTCTATCCCAATAATTTTGGGTTCAAATATATCTATTTGTATATTTTCACCAGATATAGCATCAAATATTAGACAAGGAAATTCTGAATTAATACCTTCATGTTCCCATTTATATATTTGATTACGATGATGATTTTGTAGCTGGCAAGTCCATTTATCCTCAGCTTGTGTAATGTCTATTTTTAATTCGGGAATTTCTAAATTTCCTTCACGGGGAATATCAACCTCCAATCCTGTTTCTGGAATTAAACAGTAAGTACCTCGTAAAATTTGCCATTCTTTTTTCCACAAAGATTGTTCTGGGATAATTAATAAAGTGTTTAGCGTATCAGCAATATCTAAATACAAATAAGGCGATCGATTGCGTCTTCTGGCAATTCGACAAAAGCGGTCGTTATTACGAGGAGTTAAAACAGTAATTAAATCGCTCCAATCTCGTAAGAAAAAGCTGTATGACAAGTTAGTATTTCCGATTAATTCTTCCCTAGTTTCTTTATCATTTATAGTTTCAGGATCTAATTTTTTATACTCTAATTCTCTAGCAACGATAGCAATATTTTTAACTAGCTGTCCTGAAATAGGTTCGAGATCTTCGTTGCTGTTTTCTAGGCTAAGAAAATGTCGAATAGTACCACATTGGCTATATCTACTCTCCCAACACTGCCATAATGCTTCAGCAATATCTAAAGCCGAACTATGGGATAACTCCCACCAGCCATACTCATTAGCTACGTCTTGTACAATGTCAGCAAAATGACGCATCTTTTGCTTGGGAACACCACTTTGTAACCATAGAGTTGAGACATATTTATAACCGCCTGTAGCGCGAATTAAACCAAGTAAATTAATACCTTGCTCGGTTACTTCTCTTAGAGTATTTTCTACAGTTTGATTATGTTCAATCCTAATGTGATCGCAAAATCCTTCCCAAAATCTCTCTTCCTCAGAATAGTAAGCATATTCAGAAAGAACAAAAGTGATAAGTTTAAGTAAATTTTCTTCTAAATTATTAAAAATACCTCTACGTTTTTGTAATTCGTCTCTTACTAAATTGGTAATGCGATCGCTTTGCTCATAATCAAGCTCTACATTACCCAAAAATCGATATCCAGCAGAACGATCTCGATGATTCCAATTAGGAAGAATAACATTCTGCCATAAGTATTTGGTATTTTTTGCACTACTAAGCTTTAGATCGTGATCGTTAATATTTTCTCTTATATCAATAATTTCTGCGAGATCAATATCTTCAGTATCTAATTCTTCTTTATCTCCTATAATTTCTTCTGGACTAATTTCTAGTAAAGATTTTAATTGTTGTACTTGTATTGCTAAATTTTCTTTCTGTTCTCTTAAATTATTTAATCCAGTTTGAAAAGTATTAAGTTGAGATTGTATGTTACTTTTATCTTGTTCTAGTCTTGTCAAAGATCGACTTAATTCTAGCTTCTCATTCTTTAGGCGATCAACTTCCGTATCTAAATCATTCTTTTGAACTATTCTATTATCTAATTCACTTTGAATGAGATTGTTTTTTGCTTCTAGCTCAACACAATCTGCTGCTATTTGTTCTGTTTGACTTTCTAATTTAGCTAACGACATTTCTGCTAAGAACTTATCTTGCTGTAATGATTCAATTTCTGTTCTTAATTGTTGCTGCTGTCTAAACTGTACGTCTAACTTTTGCTTCTTAGTAGCCAGGTTTGCGATCGCATTTTCTAAATCAGCTTTATTTTGCTGTAATCGATCAAGAGAATGCTGTTGACTATCTAGCTCGTCGTTTAATCTTTGTTTTTGTCGTTCTAGATCGTTTAACTCCCCTTCTAAATTAGACTTTTGCTTTTGTAAGTCTTCTGAAGTATGGCGATCAATTTCTATTTTTGTCTCTACTTGCTGTTGGCAATTAAATAGATCTGCTAATAATTTGGTTGATGCCGTTTCTTGTTCTTTAAACTGTCGAAGTTTTACTTCAAGTGTTTTAATTTCTGGTTCAAGACTTGATTTGCGATCGCCTAACTCGTAAACTTGGTATTGCGATTGCTGTTTATTAAGATCGAGATTAGAAATAACTATCTTAATATCTTCTTCTTGCTGCTTAAGATTAGCAAGGCGATCGGATAATAAAGTAATTGAATTACTAAACTCAGCTTTTTGTTGAACTAAACCCTGTAATTGTTTTTCTTGAGTTGATATCTTGTCATTGAGCTTTTGTCTGCGTTGATGTTCTACAACGGAAACTCCAGCAGCAGCAGGTACGGATAATAAACCAGTCAAAGCTGCTTGCTTAATATCTCTATCAACAATCAGACCTAAGCTCAAACCAACGCTGAAAGATACACTTCCAAGAATCAACCATTTCTTATTCATAGAACAACAACTAACAGTGTTTTTAAAATTCTGCTGTTATTAAAGTTCCCTAATAGAATATAATTTCAACAAAAATATAAGATCTAAATAATATTGTTAGTGTTGAATTACTGTGGGATTATTTGATAAGAATGGAGGCTGACTGGAAGTATATGTAGCTTGGGAATTTATCTAGCAATCGGCACGGATAAATTATGTGATAAACGCCTGGTGTGAATTAAATTTTAGTAAGCTGAGGAGGATTGAAAAGTCAAAACATCAATCTCAAAATGACGACGCAAGAAAAGCCGCAAAGTATGAGAGGTCATTTTGAGTGCCATATGAGTAGCCAAGCCACCAACA
>JBBSPC010000231.1:0-5443 GCA_038259125.1 Chroococcales cyanobacterium
AGTCATCTACAAGGACAAAAACTATGACTAATAGGCTTTCAAAGTCTATGCTATTCATGAGGAAAGATATTTAGATGGACAGCTTGATAACTTTCATCTTCTGTCTTTTCCTCCTTTTTTCCTAATTCACACTAGGCGTACCTTATTAGGCATTAATGGTTATAGTTTGATCGTCTGTCATTGTTCAGGAAATTCATATCAATTGAGTATCATTGAGCAAGATCAAACAATTATTAGTTTTGAAGGAATTTATACTACGTTGCAAATTGCCATAGACAGAGGAAAGTCTGTAATTCAAAATCTCGATTATTGCCCTTATGATGCTTCAAATCATAGTTAAAGCTAAACCGCTCAATAATTAATTTAAAGTAAAAAGACCAGGCGAAATTAAGAATAATGCTCGGGAAAATAAAAAAGAGCGATGTCTTCTTACAAAGTTTCCTCAACGCGACGGCAATAGCTTTAATGGGGGTTCCCCCCATTAAAGCTATTGCCTTGGGAACCCGCGCAACGGAACTTTGCGCTTCGACTAGCTTCGCAATCGTCTAACTAGCGACTAAGCATCGCTGTATTTATTGCTTGGTATGTTTCATCTTAAAATTGACAGAATTTTCTGGTTAAAAACTTGGCTGAACGACATAAAATCAAAGTAGAACAAATCTTAAAATAAGCTTAAGACGAACAAGCTACTATAGTGGATTTTAGACAGCAAAAAAGAATTTAACTATGAGGATTTCCTATATCTAGCTACATAGACACAAAAAAGTCAAAAACTCTAATTAGAAAATCTACGAGTACCACCATCATTACCGCTAGATTCTCTAGGTCTAGCTTTATTCACCTTTAAAGTACGCCCCATCCATTCTGCCCCATCAAGAGTGTTAATAGCTGCTGTTTCTTGCTCGTCTGTCTCCATCTCTACAAAGCCAAAACCTCGTTTGCGACCTGTTTCGCGGTCTGAGGGAAGATGGACACGCTTGACAGATCCATATTCGCCAAAAACTGACTGTAAGTCTTCTGGTGTAACCTCATAATTAAGATTACCGACATAAATCGACATTTCTCTTGCTTCCTGTGTTGAATAATTTAGAAATCGAGAGCAAGGTTATTTAGATTACCTTGCCCACCTCGATATTTGACATTAATTTTTGACATTAATACTAACATTATATTCAAGCTTAGATTTGTTTGAATCCAATCCCCCCCCCCAGCATTTTAATTAAGAACTGTGGTACCTTAATAAAAGTAAAGATACGTAACGAAAATCAGAAATAGTCCACTCAATCAACTTATTTTTTTACTTGTGATATCCTCTTCTAGTTCAGATAGCTCCTCCACAAACTCATCAAACATTCTCAGCTTAACGCTACAGCACAATCAAGAGCGTAGAGCCTGGCGAGTATTTTTTACGGCTTCGTTTTTAGTCTCAGTACCAGTTTTTTTTCAAGCTCCAATTGTGAGACTATTTCCTGAAATTAGTTTACTACTGACCTTATTTTGGGTTGGATTAGGCTGGTTTCTATATCAGCGTCCCCAAAGCCGTTGGTGGGGAGATATTATTTTAGGCTTTAGCTGGAGTTGGTTAGCAGGGTCAATTTATTGGGGTTGGCTGAGGTCTGAGCCTTTAATTCATCTTCCTGTTGAAGCTATTGGTTTGCCTTTTGCTCTGTGGTGTATTTGGCGAGGCTGGGGAAAAATTGGCAATTTTTTCTATTTAGGCTCTTTACTAGGTACAGCCATTACTGACCTGTATTTTTATCTGGTTAACGTCATTCCCTACTGGCGCCAGCTAATGACCGTAGATTTAGATCCAGCTTTAGCTTCACCCATATTCAAGGCTGCCCTAACTCAGGTGCAAACCCTTTGGGGTATAAGTTGGGCAATAGTGCTGGTTAACATCCTTCTGGCAGTTAGCTGGTGGTCTTTGAAAAAAATGGAGCTACACTGGTGGGCGTTTGCTGGAGCAGTTTTAAGTACAATTTTGGTTGACAGCTTATTTTGGATTGCAGCCTATTTAGCTTAGTTGCTAACCAGCTATTGTTGTAGTGATGGGTTAATTAAAAATCTATGGCTCAAAGTAATCATGTCTCTAGGCGATCGCCATTATCTTTATTCCAAAATTTTATCTATAGCGAAACTACCCTATATATTTTTAAAAGGCTGCTTCAGGCTGCGTTAACCTTACTTTTGGCTTCTGCTCTTTGCTTTGCGATTACAGAGTTAGCACCAGGAGACTATTTAGATATTCTCAAACAAGATCCTCAAATTACTCAAGAGCGTATTGCTGAACTCACTAAGCAGTTTGGACTAGACAAGCCAGCCATAGTTCAGTATGATTGTTGGCTGTGGCGGGTGGTCACTCAGTTTGATTTTGGTGAAAGCTTTGTCTATTTTCGTTCAGTTAAATCTTTGTTATTTGAACGTATACCTGCCACTCTTTTATTAGCCGTGGCATCAATTATTGTCACTTGGGCGATCGCTATTCCTTTAGGAATTTTGAGTGCGGTCAAGCAAAATACGGTGATCGACAAAGTGTTACGGGTATTAAGTTACTTTGGGCAAGGGTTTCCTAGCTTTATCACAGCCCTAATATTTTTGATTATTGCTCAGTTTTTGTCTCCTTTATTTCCCGTAGGCGGCATGACCAGTATTAATCATGACCAACTATCTTTTGTAGGCAAGATTCTCGATATTGGCTGGCACATGATCTTACCTACTATTGCCTTGAGCATCACTAGTTTTGCTGGACTACAGCGTTTAAGCAGAGGACAGCTATTGGATGTGCTGCGACAGGACTATATTCAGACGGCTCGCGCCAAAGGTTTACCAGAAAATAAAGTTATTTATGTTCATGCGCTACGAAATGCCATTAACCCTCTAATTACCCTGATTGGCTTTGAATTTGCCAGTTTACTTAGTGGTTCATTTATCGCCGAGTTTTTCTTCAACTGGCCTGGTTTAGGACGCTTGACTTTACAGGCGGTTCAGGCTCAAGATAAGTATTTAGTAATGGCAAGTTTGATGATGGGAGCAGCTATGTTAATTATCGGTAATTTATTGGCAGACTTACTTTTAAAAGCGGTAGATCCCAAAATAAAATTGGCAGACTTGAAGTAAGAAGTTAGTTAGGGGCGAACGGCCGTTCGTCCGTACAAAAGTAAGAATGTTATTACAAGTAAATTATTTAATTCGTTCAAAAAAAGATGGTAAATATTTGGTCGCTCGTTTGCCAGACCAAAATGGAGCAGAGATTAGCTATTTACTAGTATTTAATTACGATTATGATGCACTTAGCTATATTAATGCCCACGCTCAAGAATACAGAAATTACCTTGCCGTAGAAACAGTATCTCCAACTCAGCTTAAAGGATTAAAGCAACGTTGGGGCTATTCTGGTTTTGGCATTGTCAAAGATCCATTATTACCAAATATTCAATTTGTTGTTTAAAGCTTAAAGGCGTTGCTGATTTGAAGTATGAAACAAAGAAGTAATCTGTTCGTAGCTATCAGCTCTTAGCTCTTAGCTCTTAGCTTTTTAGTTGATTTGCTGGGTCGTGAAAATTATAGAATCATATCTCAATCCAGCAACGCCGCTTAAAAATCAAACTTTAGCCGACTATTTAACTGTTTAGATGTCAAAATAAGAGATTATAGTTAATTATACGAGTGTCAATGGTAAAAAAATTCATTTTTGCCAGACGAATTTAGGGAAAATTAGGTGAAGAGGGAAAATTAAATGAAATGTACAAGGAAAAAATTACAGTAAGCCCAAAGTTGCATTGTCAACCAAAAAATTCTCAGGATCATCGTTGGCGATTTTGGGCGAACGTACCAATTTATCCTTATAGCAAACGGCGCACCATCCGCCAAGAAATACTCAAAGATACTATCTGGACTTTTGACCAACTCCAGGGCATTTTTTATGTTGTTGTCCCCATTCGGATGACCATCATTAAGCTAAAATCTGGTGGACTATTAGTATACGCACCTGTTGCACCTACACCTGAATGTATTCGTTTAGTCCGAGAATTGGTGGCAGACCATGGAGATGTTAAATATATTATCTTGCCCACCATTTCAGGTTTAGAACATAAATACTTTGTTGGTCCTTTTGCCCGTAAGTTTCCCCAGGCGACGGTATATGTTGCTCCTAAGCAATGGAGTTTTCCTGTTGATTTGCCCTTAAGCTGGCTGGGTTTTCCTGGTAAATGGACTAAGGTATTACCCCAAGATAGCAGCCAAACTCCTTTTGGTGATGAATTTGATTACGCAATTTTAGGAGATATAGATTTAAGGCTAGGTCAATTTGCGGAAGTTGCTTTTTTACACAGGCGATCGCAAACTCTTTTGGTCACAGATTCGATTGTTTCTATTCCCGAAAAGCCCCCTGAAATTATTGAGCAGGATCTTTATCCTTTGCTGTTTCATGCTAGGGACAGCGCAACCGAAGCAATATCTAATACTCAAGGCAATCGTCTGCGAGGTTGGCAAAGAATTTGTCTATTTGCCATGTATTTTAGCTCTAGTGTCTTAGATATAGCTGGTATAGGCAAAACAATTACTGATGCGGTGCGATCGCCAAATAAGTCGGCACAAGCATATTGGGGGCTGTATCCTTTTCAATGGCAAGTTAATTGGGAAGAGGCATTTAAGACTTTACGCAATGATGGTCGCCCTTTTGTGGCGCCGATTTTACAAACCCTGATCCTCAATCGCGCTCCCGCAGAAACTCTAGAATGGGCAGATGCGATCGCCCTTTGGAATTTTAGCCAAATTATTCCATGTCATTTTGCTGCCCCAGTTAGCAGTACACCCCAAGAATTTCGTCAAGCATTTTCTTTTTTAGAATCCAATCTGACTAATTCTCCACGGTTTCCTAAGGCTGACCTACAAACTTTAAAAAATATTGATGCTTTACTATACAAACCGGGTATTATTCCCCCTCCTAAAATTTAGCTAGGTTAACCATTAACGATAAATAAGCTCTAAGCCAATTAAAAGTAGACTTGGACTACTTTTAATTGAAGACTCTTCATCTCAAAGAAATAGAAGAGGGGATTTTAACCCAAGCTGCACAACGCGAAGCGTTGAGTCGCGTCTAGCGTCGGCGCGTTTTGGGTGTGAATATTCATACCCAAAAGCCGCCGAACGCTCTGGGCGCATAGCTCTGCGCTAATGGCTTAGAGCTTATAGCTACAAAAGAAGATTGTTAAAAGCCAGTTTGAAGAACATAGATTGACAATCTAGCATTTGGTTATTTTCAAAAAAAAAGTAACAATCAAGTCAAGAGAGATCTTTTTTACTGAGGGGGCGACAAGCAGCTTGTATATACTTCTATACATAGCTTTGAAGTTTCAGACATTTTGAAAGATAGAAGCGAGTTTTATGGTCTAGTCAACGAAAGAATAAGGTTTTTAAGGATCGCGATCGCTATATTTGTTCA
>JBBSPC010000232.1:0-5421 GCA_038259125.1 Chroococcales cyanobacterium
AATTGAGTTATCCATTCTGGCAACCACAGTCGATTTTACCTGTTTATCATCCCAAAGTAGTCATAGTTTGACAACCACGCTATATCTGGTGTCTACCACGGCAATTCCGATAGAGCCAAAAATGATTTTTAAATCCAGAGTCTGTCTCATGCGCTGGACAACCCTGGTAGTTGCTTGCTTACTTTCGATTGACTGTTGTAGTTCGGCAGTACGTTTGTGTATTCCCAATTCCAGGTCTTCATTAACCAAACGCAGTTTGGCTTCTACTTTTTGACGTTCGATGATTTCTTTTTGTAGCTCTTGATTAATAGTTTCTAGTTGTTCGGGGGTTTTTAGAGATAAAAAACGGGGTAGTAAAGTTGCCATTTCTACAGCCGTGTAGCAGGAAATTAGGGCTGTAAATGCCTGTTCAATTCCCGATAACCAATAAGCAGGATGCCACAGCGTCCAAATTTCTAACAAATGCCCCGTACCGCAGAGAACGATAAAGCCGCCAAACATGACAAAAAAGCCTTGAAAAGGCACATCACTACGTTTGAAGACAAAATACAGCAGCATGATCGGGATCGAAAAATAGGCGATCGCAATTAGCAAGTCGCTGACTAAATGCAGCCCGACTAAAGGGGTTTGCCACAAATAACAGTGACCATGTGGTATGTAAGATTTGGGAAAAAGAAGTTTACTCAAAATATTACTCATACTTTTTTTGGCAAAGTTTTAAAGCAAATTGTAAGATTGATAACCTAATCTAATTTTTAGTTGTGTTAATCAAGCAAAAACTTATGAACTGATTCTGTTCTTAGTATTCCCATTTTTGAATGACAACTGGTTGCGGGTTTCATGAAAAGTATTTTGTTTTGGATATTCAGTTCTAACAGTTAGAAAAAAAGCGATCGCAGTATTTTCTTACCTGGAGACGGCATACTTTAGCAAGGCTAATATTAGTTTTAGAGACAATTATTATCAGTTTTGTAGAGGCTAAAAATAATTTTGACTCTTAACTCTTGACTTTTGACTTCAATATTTGCGAGTCTGCAATAATATCCCAACTTAAACCACACTCATGACTTTAAACGTATACAATACTCTTACCCGCACCAAGTCAACGTTTCAAACCATTGAAGAAAATAAAGTGCGGATGTATTGCTGTGGCATAACTGTCTATGATTATTGTCACCTTGGTCATGCTAGAACTTGTCTAGTATGGGACGTGGTGCGTCGTTACCTACAGTGGAGTGGTTATAAAGTAAATTACATTCAGAATTTTACTGACATTGACGATAAAATCCTCAACCGCGCTAGACAAGAAGGAACTTCGATGGAGGCAGTTTCAGAAAAGTATATTGAGGCATACTTTGAAGATATGGAACAGTTAGGAGTTGGCAAAGCCGATGCCTATCCACGCGCCACCCATGCTCTAGATGGCATTAAGCGTTTAGTTTATGAATTAGAACAAAAGGGTTTTGCCTATCCTGCCGAGGGAGATGTTTATTATTCTGTGCAGAAGTTTCCTGAATACGGCAAGCTATCAGGTAGAAAATTAGCAGATATGCAGGCTGGTGCTAGTGGCAGAGTAGACGCACAAGATCCTGAAGCGAATAAGAAGCGCGCCAGCACTGAAGAAGGGTTTCCCGACCCAGGTGACTGGCGCAAGAAGCACTATCCTTTTGATTTTGCTCTCTGGAAAGCTGCAAAAACAGGTGAACCAGCTTGGGAATCTCCTTGGGGAAATGGTCGTCCTGGCTGGCATATAGAGTGTTCGGCAATGGTCAGAGAAAGACTAGGAGAAACCATCGATCTTCACGTCGGTGGTGGAGACTTAATTTTCCCCCATCATGAAAACGAAATCGCTCAATCTGAAGCAGTAACGGGTAAACCCCTGGCTAACTATTGGCTGCATAACGGCATGATCATTGTGGAAGGGAAAAAAATGTCTAAGTCTTTAGGCAACTTTATTACTATCCGCGAATTGTTAGATAAATACGAGCCAATGGCGGTACGTTTATTTATTTTGCAGACTCAATATCGTAAGCCTGTAGACTTTACTGAAGAAGCTTTGGCTACAGCTACCAACAGTTGGGAGACTCTAAAAGAAGGATTGTTGTTTGGTTATCAATATGGCGAAAAGTTAGCTTTTTCAGTCTCAAGCGATCTCGCTAATCAAAACAAAGAATTAGTTAACCGATTTAAAGAAGCGGTAGACGATGATTTTAACTTTGCGGGTGGTTTAGCAATCTTGTTTGAAATTGCTAAGAATCTCAGCAAAGAAGGTAATATTCTAGTCCATCAAGGAGCAACCAAAACGGCAACAGAAGAGTTGGCAACACAATGGCATACTTTAATTGAGCTAGCAGGAATTTTGGGTTTTGCAGTGCAGATTGAAGATGTTGGTGGTAACAGTAACGAAGGCTTAAGTGATGGAGAGATAGATGCTTTAGTGCAGCAGCGTAATGATGCTAGAGCTAATAAAAACTATCCAGAAAGCGATCGCCTTAGAGATGAATTACAGGCTCAAGGTATTACTTTAATCGATAAACCAGGAGGAGTAACTATTTGGAATCGAGGTTAAATTTTGCTGTAAACAAGTTGACTAAAGTAAAGCTTAATAATTAGAAAAGAAGAAAACTTTTGGTCAAGAATTGTATACGAATCTAAACGTAAAATGTTTTTTGTGGTTTATTTTGCTGTTAACTACGGTTTTGAAAGTGATATTCCTGATATTCTGCAATGTATTGAAAAGCTATTTTAACTATGAAGCAAGCAAAAATAATAGTTTCAGGAAAAGTGCAGGGTGTAGGATTTAGGTATTATACTCGCAAAAAAGCAGAACAATTAGGCGTTCGCGGATATGTGCGAAATTTGAAAAATGGCAATGTAGAGATTATTGCTGTAGGAAAGGCTGAACCAGTTGATGCACTGATAGAATGGGCTAGATCTGGTTCACCTTCGGCTGTAGTAAATCATCTAAATTTTGAAGTTATTCAAGATACTGGTGAAGAATATCAGGGTTTTAAAATTCGTAGGTAAGTAGTCTACTCTTATCTGCTAACCTTGCTTATATCATAAAGATGAGCCGATGCACCAGGTTGCTTAAATACATCGATCTCCTGACCAATTTTATTGAGATATTCTAGTATTGCTGCCTCCTCTGACTCTTCTGCGCGAAGAACAAACCAAACCCTAGATTTACCCCGTAAAGGTTCTATATCTGTCCGCAATTCTTGCCAGTTTTGAGTTGCTTCTTTGTCTTTGTAGGATAAATTACCCAAACCTAAAATATAGTCTTGTTCTGAATAACCGAGTCTGGCTGCATAATAAGTGAATGCCTGTGCGCCCAACGAATAAACATAAATTCTGTCTTCTGGCTGCTTGTGAGATAAAACATATTCGGCTACTGGTCTAATTTCATGTTTTAATTCAGGATGAATTATAAAGCTACTGGCTCTTATAATAGGAGGAATAGTTAAAGCCACAAAGCAGAAAGCACCTAACAATCCTGCCAGAAGTGAAGTTTTAAAGCGATTGTTTTTGATAACTTTAGTGGGCGGAAATGAGAGAAGACCCCGCGTCGCCGTCAGGCGCAAGGGAATGCTTCTCGATGCTGCTTTGCAAGCAGCATATTCACGCGGGCGTGATTTATCACCAGTCTGAAATTTACTTAATAACCAAGCAATTCCTTCGGCGATTATGATAATCCCTAAAGGCACGAGAAACACCACCAACCTCTCGCGAAAAGGATATTGATGAAGATAGGCAGCAGCCAAAGTAGCAACAAAGGGAGCAATTAAAGCACCAAGAAAAGTTCTATTTTTGCTATACCAAGCCACACAGCCAAAAATAAAGGCAAATATGCCAATTCCGTCGGTTATGCCTGTAAATCCCATTGGATTATAAAAAAATCTTCCTAAAGCATCGAATAACCACTCAATATCCCAAAAAGTAGCTGGATATCTAGAACTCCAGGATGAAGCTAAATCCTCATTATTCATCGTCTTAGCAATGGTGAGAAAATAAAATAACCCAAAGCTAGTTAGCCAAGCAAGATAAACAAGCAAACGATTGAATAAAATTTTAAAACGATCTTTGCTAGCCGCAGTTAAAAAATAGTAGCCTTCAATTCCTGCGAGCATAAAAATAGAGGGATGAGAAAACCAGATAACTAGACTGCCTAATAGTGCATAGCCAATAATTTCTTTTGAATTAAGGATTTTATGCGCGATTTTAGTCAAAAACCAGAATAATATTAGCGCGATCGCAATATCACTAGAATATTGTTTAAGTTCAGTGGCAAAGTATAAAGTATAACGACCAAAAGCAAATAAAGCGATCGCCATAGGTGCAGCCAGAGGAGAAGCATAGCGATAAACTAATCGGTAAAAAACCCCAAAAGCTACAAGATTAGACACTAAGGGGAACAACCGCAAAGCATATTCATTATTGCCAAAAATCTGCGTTGCCAATTTCTCAACCCAAAGAAACCCTAAAGGTGCTGCTTGATTATGATCTAGAGTTTGAGTCAATTCTCCATAAGAGCGATTAACCATATTTAAAGCTAGATTAACCTCATCAAACCAAAGCGATCGATTATTGAAGTATTGAATCAAACGTATCGCGGTTCCAGATATAACCAAGAAGAGAGATAGATATCTTAGAAACTTTAATAGTTTTGCTTGATTGAGAAAAGTGGAATTAATGCTGTCAAACATCTGCTGTTTGTTCAAATAAGAGTTCTACTTAATTTAAAAGTATTCGGTAGTCCGCTTGTTACTGTCTTTACCATCGATCATTCTAAACCCATGACAACGGCAGAAGTAATTCGACGGAGCAGCGATCGCCTAAACCTTTCTCCTACTAAAACTATAATTCACATTTGGATTGATAGAATTTTATTAGCGGGATAGCCTCAAGTAATAATAAAACTGTTTTGTCCTTATTCCTTATCCCTTAAAATATGCCTCGTCAGCGTCAGAAATCCGATCTTCCCACTAAAATTTGTCCTGTATGCGATCGCCCTTTTACCTGGCGTAAAAAATGGTCAAGGTGTTGGGACGACGTTAAATATTGCTCAGATCGTTGTCGTCGTCGTAAACAATCTGATAATAGTGAATCATAAACAGCATTTATGCAGGGCTTCCATCTACAATGATGCGGTTGTTAATTTTCAGTGAAGCAATTTAATTTATGTCAGCTAATCAAGTACAGCCCAAGCTAATTATTCACGGTGGCGCAGGAGGGCATATCAGGAGTGAAAAGGGTGAGGCGGTAGTTCGTCAAGCTCTTCATTCAGTTGTGGAAGAAGTATATGATTTACTCGCTTATGGAGCTAGTGCTACTGATGCTGTTATTTTGGGGTGTAGACTGCTAGAAAATCAACCAATTTTTAATGCGGGTACAGGTTCTGTACTTCAGTCTGACGGACAG
>JBBSPC010000233.1:0-5255 GCA_038259125.1 Chroococcales cyanobacterium
CTGTTCGAGATGAGTCTACTTGGTTCGTAATGACCAAAATTCCTCACTTAAAATACGAGGGCTATTTCATTCTAAAGAGAGATAAAACATGGTCTAAATCAAATTGGCATTTGCGCTGTGCTTGAGCCATGTTGGAAAATCCTGCATTTCGATATAAATTAATCGCTAAGTTGCGAGCGATCGCCTGAACTTTACTAGTAAACTGAAAATTCTTATCGAAAATCCTAGTTTAAGAAAAGAAATGGGCGATCGCGCTTATCACTCAATTCAAGCATACAGTTGGGAGCAAGCAATTCAAAATTTAGTCAATGTTTGGCAAGAAGTAATCAATGACCATTTATCAGTTAACAATCCATCGTTAGTTATCAACAGTTAACTAATAACTAATAACTAAATAACCAGATTAATCGCTAAAAAACTGTCCTGCTAAATCGGTAATGTCAGTTTCCGCTATTTCGGACTGTTGCCATTGCGCCACTGTATTTAAGCTGCCGTCAAGAAACATACTCTGACAAGCGCGACGCTGGATTTTACCGCTAGAGGTTTTAGGAATACTGCCTGTTTTTAGTAAAGATACGGCAAAGACATTGGCTAAATTTTGTTCGCCGACTGCCAGACGAATTGCGCCGATGACTTCTTTTGCATTGAGATTTCGTAAATCAGTACGATTTATTTCGTGGGCAATTACTAACTGTTCTTCTCCGCCAACCTGGACGCTAAAGGCTGCGCCATGATTAAGACGTAAGGCAGGATGACAAGTTTCTACGGTTTCTTCAATGTGTTGAGGATAATGATTGCGTCCCCAAAGAATCATCATTTCTTTGATACGCCCTGTGATATAAAGTTCCCCGTCTTTTATAAAGCCAAGATCTCCTGTACGGAGGTAGGTTTTACTTGGTTTGTCAGCTAAAGTGGCGCGAAAAGTGCTTTCTGTTTGTTCTGGTTTTTGCCAATATCCTTTACCAATTCCTATACCCGCTGCCCAAATTTCTCCTACACGGTTATCTTTACACTCAGTTTTTGATTCGGTATTGACAATAATAATCTCATCCTCTAGCCAAGTATGACCACAGCTAACCACGGCTTTTGAGTTGGGATGATCTGGCATTACGGTGACAACTTCGTCTTTAGTTAAGGCTGTTTTATCTAGATAATTAACTTTAGGACGTTCTGTTGCATTACCACCCGTGATAAATAAAGTAGCTTCAGCCATGCCATAACAAGGATAAAAGGCTTCAGGTTTAAAACCGCAGGGTTTGTATAGTTCGGCGAATTTAGCCAGAGTTTGCGCCCTTACAGGTTCAGCACCAGTAAAAGCCACTTGCCAATTGCTTAAATCTAAACTAGCTCGCTGCTCATCCGTAATTTTCTGACACAATAGGTCGTAGGCAAAATTAGGGCCTCCACTGGTAGTTATCTGATATTTAGACAACGCCTGTAGCCAGAGAAAAGGCTTTTGTGCCAAAGCAATAGGAGACATCAGCACCGCAGGTAAACCTGTATACAAAGGCTGCATCACACCACCAATTAAACCCATGTCATGAAACATCGGTAACCACATCAAAATTTTAGTGCGATCATGATGTCCAAAAGACTGATAAATAACCTCTGAATTGTGCAGCACATTGCCATGAGTGACCATTACTCCCTTCGGATCTCCTGTTGAACCAGAAGTGTATTGTAAAAAAGCTAAGGTATCGCCGTCGATATTTGGTTTTTGCCATCCAGATGCTAAATTCAAATCAACTTTGTCGCTAGCAATCCAGGGTAAAGCCTTCAGCTTTAGTGCCATGCCAGGATGAGCAATTAATTGTCCTTTAACTCGATCTGCAAATTCTTGGGTGGTTAAAATAATCCCAGCTTGACAATTAGCAATACGGTCTTGATACTGACTAAGAGATTTAATATGCTGTCGGGGATAGTCGGTAACGGCGATAACTCCAGCATAGAGACAACCCAAAAAACTAGCGATAAACTCTAAACCAGCAGTGTAGGGATAGACTAACAAAGCCCGATCGCCTGGTTTAACTTTAGAGAGGAGTTGAACAGCGATCGCCTTTGCCTGAGTATCTAATTCTTGGTAGCTACAGCTACCCGATTCTTTTTCTCCATCGGCTAGAAAAGTATAGGCGGTTTGGTTGGGTTGATGTACCGATCTATTAAGTAGAACATCTACTATGGTGGAATTGATTAGCATTCGTTTACTATCTTTTAAACAATGACTGTAAGATTTCCTATAATGTAGTCCAATAATGGAGGAAGGTTAAATGGTGGGGAGCGTAAAAATTGCAATTGTCGGTGTAGGGAACTGTGCTAGTTCACTCATCCAAGGAATTGAATATTATCGAGGCAAACAAGAGGCTGATGCGATCGGCTTGATGCACTGGGAGATCGGGGGCTATAAGCCTTACGATATTCGGGTGGTTGCTGCTTTTGATATTGACCAACGAAAAGTAGGAAAAGATGTTGCTGAGGCAATTTTTGCTCCTCCCAACTGTACAACGGTTTTTTGTGAAAACGTCCCTCAAACAGGGGTTACAGTGGAAATGGGAGCATTACTAGACGGGGTAGCTGCTCATATGAATGGTGCTGATGAAAAATATACCTTTGTGATTAGCGATCGCCCAGAACAGTCAAAAGCAGATGTTGTTAATAGTCTTAAGACATCTGGGGCAGAGGTTTTAATCAACTATCTTCCCGTCGGTTCACAAGAAGCTGTAGAGTTTTATGCTGAATGTGCTTTGGATGCAGGAGTAGGTTTTGTTAACTGTATTCCTGTCTTTATCGCCAGTAAGCCATTGTGGGCAGATAAATTTAAACATCACAATATTCCGATCATTGGCGATGATATTAAATCTCAGTTTGGAGCAACTATCAGCCATCGTACTCTAGTCGATCTGTGCAAAAAGCGAGGAGTTAAGGTTGAGCGTACCTATCAGCTAAATACTGGCGGTAATACAGACTTCCGTAATATGCTTGATCGCTCTCGTCTTGATTCTAAAAAGGAGTCTAAAACTGAAGCAGTACAGGGAGTAATTGCCAAACGCCTAGAAGACGAAAATATTCATGTGGGTCCCAGCGATTACGTACCCTGGCAAAAAGATAATAAAGTTGCTTTTATTCGTATTGAAGGCAAATTATTTGGTGATGTGCCAATGAATTTAGAGATGAGACTTTCTGTAGAAGATTCTCCTAATTCGGCAGGGGTAGTAATCGATGCTATTCGCTGCTGTAAACTGGGTTTAGATAGAGATATTGGTGGCGTGTTGACTGCTCCTTCTGCTTATTTTATGAAGCATCCTCCTCAACAGTTTACCGATGATGAAGCCTATCAAATGACTGAGGCTTATATCAATGAACAATGACGAGCGACCCCGCGTCGCCGTCAGGCGCAAGGGAACGCGCGAGTTGAACAGTGAACAATAAGCAGTGATTTCGATCAGTTGCTAACCAATATTAAGAAGCTAGAATTTCGCTTATTAGGTGAATCTAGCTTTTTTTTTTAATCTAGATCTTTATTGGCTAAAAGCTAAAAGCGCACACAGCAAAGCTGTGAAGTCGTCTTACGACGATCTGCGCGTTCGCGCTGCAGCTAAAAGCTAATATTTTAAATAAATCCTGTCTCAAAACCCAAAATTATAATAATGGATATAGTTGATTTTTTGAATGTATCAATTCACAACATCACTACTGCTGAGTTGTTACAAGACTTGAATATTAATGGTGGGGTTGTAGTAACTCCTAATGTCGATCATCTAATTAAAATACAAAGCGATCGCGAATTACTAAAGGCTTATTATCATGCAGATTATCGAGTTTGTGATAGCAAAGTTTTGCAGTATATTTCTTTGTTATTAGGTAGTCCAATCAAAGAAAAAATTTCGGGTTCTGATTTATTTCCCGCCTTTTATGAGTACAACAAAGATAACGAAGATGTTCGCATATTTCTTTTAGGTGCCAAAGAAGGAATTGCTCAACAAGCATTATTTAATATTAATCAAAAAGTGGGCAGAGAAATAGTAGTAGCTGCTCATTCTCCTTCTTTTGGCTTTGAACAAAATGAAGCAGAATGTCAAGCTATTATTGAGCGAATTAATCATTCAGATGCCACCGTTTTAGCCGTGGGAGTTGGCGCACCCAAACAAGAAAAATGGATTGCCAAGTATCGAAATCGATTACCAAAAATAAAAGTATTTCTGGCTATTGGTGCAACCATTGACTTTGAAGCGGGAAACGTCAAGCGATCGCCTAAAATAATGAGCGAGATGGGTTTAGAATGGTTATACCGCCTTTCTAGCGAACCTAATCGCCTCTGGAAAAGATATTTAATTGATAGCCTCCCTTTATTCTACTTAGTAGGAAAACAGCGATTTCATCAATATAGATTTTCGCCTCAATTACAAACGGAAAATTTGCCTTTAGGAGAACTTTTACTACAGGCTGGTTTGTTATCTCCCCAAAATATTAGACAGACTCTAAAACTTCAACAACAATACGCAGATTATCGCTTTGGCGAAATTTTAATTCAAGAAGGTTATCTTCCTTCAAAAACAGTTGGCTTTTTTGTAAATGAGCTACCAACGCTAGTTCACTCCCACAATAAACTGCGTTTGGGAGATTATTTAAACAATGCAGGACTTCTTTTGCCCGAACAAATCAACGATACTTTACAGCAGCAATCTTTAACTAATCGCAGATTTGGGGAAATCATCACTCAAAAAGGCTGGGTTAATCCCCGAACTCTTGATTGGTTTGTCAATTTACAGCATGGGTAAACAAACTGCATTTTATCTAAAATTTAAAATTAAATTCCTGGCAATTAAGTGCTTAAGCAAAATGAATTACACAAAGATATAAGCTAAGAGGTAAACTAAAAATTCAAGCAAAAAGTAAATAAGACCTAAAAATTGAATCAAAAACTGAATCAAGAAACAATCAAACTATTACGAAGAATAAATCTTCATAGTGAGAAGTATCAAGTACGTCAAAGAGCGCACTGTATTCTTTTGATAGAAGAAGGATATCAAACAGAAGAGCTAATCAAGATTTTCGCCGTTAGCAAGAAAACAATATATAACTGGAAAAATAATTGGTTGAATAGAGGATTAGTTGGTTTATATAATCGACCAGGAACAGGAAGAAAAGAAATTTTCAATCACGAGCAAAAACTACAAATAAAGCAATGGGCAAAACAGCATAATAAAAACTTAAAACCAGTAATAGAAAAAGCCAAAAAAGAATGGGGAATCAAAACC
>JBBSPC010000234.1:0-5229 GCA_038259125.1 Chroococcales cyanobacterium
GTTGGTGGCTTGGCTACTCATATGGCACTCAAAATGACCTCTCATACTTTGCGGCTTTTCTTGCGTCGTCATTTTGAGATTGATGTTTTGACTTTTCAATCCTCCTCAGCTTACTAAAATTTAATTCACACCAGGCGTATTAAATAAATAGGTAGCAAGCAAAAGAATAGCTTTTTCAATAATTGATAATTGATTCAGTAGGAAATATTACCTTTCCGTTATAATCCAATAATAGATGTATAAAAAATAGCTTCACCAAATAACGATGTTGTGGAGGAGACGACATTGGACGAACTAAAGGCAGGATTAGGATTGGCTACAGAAGAAGAACTACAGCAGATCACGCAAATATTATTTCATCGTCGCTTTAATCCCCTAGATTATTGGCAAACCCCTGAACCTTTGCAGATTCAAAGCCAAGATTGGAATGTATGGATTGATTCATTGGATCAAAGGTTTCGTTACCTGGCAGCAGATGGCATGACCGTATTGCGAGGGCGCACTCAAGAAATATCATATCGAGAAATAGTCATTAAAATCTGTCACTATCTGAAGATTCCCTATTCCGAAAGGATGAATGCGGTAGATATTGAGGCGGAAATCTTCCTGCATTTAGTTGGTAAAGCCTGGGACAAACTACCTCCTCAAGAACAAAACTCGCTCAAAGCGCAAATTGGTAATTCCTTAGCAGCAGCAAATCCGCCTGAACCTTTGCCAGTTCAATTACAGCACAGCCCAATTAAAATACTCGCCAAAGGCAGTAGCATCGTGGCAGTTAGCACAATTTTAAAATCTTGGTTACTTAAACATATTGCCAAACAGTTTGCGATTCACTTTGCTACTTATCAGGCAGCTAAGTCAGCCATTATTAAAGGGGGAACAACCGCAGTTGCAGGTTTAGGCAATCAACTGGCATTTCAGGCAGCAAAAAAAGGTATGGCGGTAAATGCAGCCCGCTACGGGGCAACTAGAAGCGTTTTTAGTTTGCTAGGTCCTGTGATTTGGGGCTATTTTGTCGCTGATTTAGGCTGGAAAGCGATCGCCACGAACTATGGTCGAGTAATTCCCATTGTTTTTACTTTGGCACAGATTCGCCTAATTCGTGGAGACTATCTGGCAATAAGTTAAGTATTTTAGATAATTGCTCGTTTCTCATAAAACTAGCCTGGCTAAAATAATCTCTTAGCCTTTATCTATAAGCTATTAGCTTCTGTTAAGCATCTTAGACAATTAACCTGATTCTTTCTCATAAATCAGCAAGGCATAAACAATTTGTTAAGAATGCCCAGAGATCATTAAATACCTTAGAACATAATTAAGTAAGAAAGGAATTTTATCAGGTTTTTGCTCTTTCAACTTTTAATCTATGACACACTTTCCTTGGTTAACTACGTGCATTTTATTTCCCATCGCTGCCTCTCTATTTTTGCCGATAATTCCTGACAAGGAAGGTAAGACTGTTCGCTGGTATGCTCTAATCATTGGCTTAATTGATTTTGCCATCATAGTTTATGGTTTTTACCAAGACTATGACTTTAGTAATCCTAATCTACAGCTAGTCGAAAGCTATGCTTGGATACCCCAGCTAGATCTTAATTGGTCAGTTGGTGCAGACGGTTTATCCATGCCATTGATCTTGCTGACGGGTTTTATTACTACCTTGGCAATAATGGCAGCTTGGCCAGTCACCTATAAGCCCAAGCTGTTTTATTTTCTAATGCTGGCAATGTATGGCGGACAAATTGCTGTTTTTGCCGTACAGGATATGCTGCTGTTTTTCTTGGTGTGGGAACTAGAACTAGTTCCTGTCTATCTCATTTTGTCTATTTGGGGTGGAAAAAAACGCCTCTATGCAGCGACCAAGTTTATTCTCTATACCGCAGGGGGATCGCTGTTTATCTTGGTTGCAGCTTTGACTATGGCATTCTATGGCGATACTGTTACTTTTAACATGAGTGCGATCGCAGCTAAAGATTATGCCTTTAATCTGCAATTATTTTTATATGCTGGCTTTCTTATTGCCTATGGTGTAAAATTGCCAATCTTTCCCCTTCATACCTGGCTACCCGATGCCCACGGTGAGGCAACCGCCCCTGCCCATATGTTGCTTGCGGGTATTCTGCTTAAGATGGGAGGATATGCTTTATTACGGATGAATGCGGGAATGCTGCCCGATGCTCACGCTTTTTTTGCCCCTGTCTTAGTCATTTTAGGGGTAGTCAACATTGTCTATGCAGCCTTAACTTCTTTTGCCCAACGTAACCTCAAGCGTAAGATTGCCTACTCATCTATTTCCCACATGGGTTTTGTGCTAATTGGCATAGCCTCCTTTACAGACTTGGGAACAAGTGGGGCGATGCTACAGATGATTTCTCATGGTCTAATTGGGGCAAGTTTGTTCTTTATGGTTGGTGCCACCTATGATCGCACTCATACCTTGATGCTAGATGAAATGGGTGGTGTGGGTCAAAAGATGAAGAAAATCTTTGCCATGTGGACTACCTGTTCTTTTGCTTCTTTGGCATTACCAGGGATGAGCGGTTTTGTAGCTGAGTTGATGGTGTTTGTTGGTTTTGCTACCAGTGATGCCTACAACTCTACCTTCAAAGTATGTATTATTTTCTTAGCTGCGGTAGGGGTAATTTTAACTCCCATCTACTTACTTTCTATGCTGCGAGAAATGCTTTATGGTCCTGAAAACAAAGAATTAGTCGATCACGCTAACTTAGTAGATGCTGAACCTAGAGAAGTATTTATTATTGCTTGTCTTTTAATACCTATTATTGGTATCGGTTTGTATCCTAAGTTAGTTACCCAGATTTATGATTCTAGTATCACTCAACTAACTGCCAGATTGCGTGCTTCTGTACCTAGCTTGACTCAAGAAGCCAAGGCTAAAGCACCAGCTAGCTTCTATTCTATGGTGTCTTTAACTGCACCCGAAATTGAAGCAGTAAGTAGTAAATAAATTAGATATAAATTGATTTTAAGATAAGGGTTTGGCAATGCTAAACCCTTATTTTAGTTTTTAGCAATCGCCAATCTAACTCGATCAACAATTACTGCATACTGTATGCTAATAATCCTTTAATACATACTCATAAATTCTTCGCCAATAGTAGGATGAATACCAAAAGAATCATCCAATTCTTGTTTAGTAATTCCTTGACCAATAGCGACACCAATACACTGAATAATATTTGCTGCGTCTTCTCCTACCATGTGTGCGCCAACAATTTTCTCTTTTTTACCTACCGTAATTAATTTAATCGTTACTGTTTCTTGGTTTCCCTCATCCGCTAGACTATAAAGCATGGGAGTAGTGCGATCGCAATAGCAATTGACCTGATCTCCATACTTATCTCTAGCCTCTGCCTCATTCATGCCCACAGTAGCAGCTTCTGGACGAGAAAACACCGCCGAGGTGACATAAGTATAGTCAATAGACTTTGGTTGTTTACCGTATAGAGTTTCTACCACTGCTAAAGCTTCGGCTTTGGCAACAGGAGTCAAAGGAATACGATCTATACAGTCTCCTACAGCATAAATATGCTGGTTTTCAGTACGACAGTATTTGTCTACCTTGATTTCTCCTTTATCTCCTACTTTTACTCCAGCCTTATCTAAATTGAGGCTTTTGGTATTTGGTGCGCGTCCTGTTGCCAGCAATACCTGATTTGCGGTGATGGTTTGCCGATTGGATAAGTGAAGTTGTAATTTATTTCCAGCCTGTTCTATTTTCTCGACAGTAGTTTCACCAATAAATTTAATCCCACGCTCAATTAATCCCTGCTGTACTGTCTTTCTCAAGTCTTGGTCAAACCCAGATAAGATAAGTTCGTTGGTGTCCATAAACACAACTTCTGCACCAAAGGCATTCATTATGCTGGCAAACTCTACGCCAATATAGCCACCGCCAATAATCGCTAGCTTTTGGGGTATTTCTTTTAGCTGAAACATTTCTCTAGAAGTTATAGCTAAATCCTTTCCTGGAATATCTGGCTTAAGAGGATGTCCACCCACAGCAATTAAAATTTTATCGGCACTAATTTCTTGGTCGTTTACTTTTACAGTGCGACGGTTAATAAACTTTGCTTCTCCGTAAATTAACTCAACTTCTTTTTCTTTAAATGTCTCAATAAAAGAATTATTTATACTATCAAGTCGCTGCTGGATTTTGTGCATCAACAAAGACCAATCAAGCTGACGCTGACATTCCTGCCATCCATAGCTAACCGCCAATGATTCCTTAAGCGCAAAATCGGCAGCATACACCATCAGCTTTTTAGGAGTGCAGCCACGATTGAGACAAGTTCCACCTACTTTTTCTTTTTCTATTATCGCTACCTTTGCACCATATTCCGCAGCTTTTTTGGCTGCTGCCATTCCCCCTGTACCTGCACCAATAATTAGAAAATCGTAGTTAGCCATGATGAAATAACTTAATGTTTATTTACATCATCGTGCTTACGACCATATTTTTCATCTTTCATAAGAGTGAATTGATCGCCTTTTGCCACTCCTGTAAATCTGTTTGAGATGATAGATCTGTTGCCTCTGCACCATTAATAAAAAAAGTAGGGGTTGACCAAACTCCTCTGACTGCTGCATAGCGTGCAGGTATTCTCGCTTGGTTATATATTTCTTTGCTGTTCAATAGTTCAATAAACTTGTCTTTGTCTGACCATTCTGTAGCATCGAGGGCATAATCGGCTAAAAGATAATGTAAGTCTGTTTGGGTTTTATCTTTAAAAGCATCCCCCGCAAATTCTTTTTGATGGTCAAAAATATAGTTGACAAAATCAATAAATTTCTGAGCGTTATTTCCTGCCACGGCGATCGCTGCTTTGGTTACATCCCAACTCTGGCGATGATTGCTCAAGGTTATTGGCTGAAATATGAAGTGTACTTGTTCAGCAGAATAAGCTGCAATTACCTGCAAAAATGTCTGCCAACCTTTTTTAGAAAAAGGGCATTCAAGATCAAAAAACATTTCCACAATTATAGATGCATTAGCATCACCCAGCTTATAACCACTGGATCTTCGAGGAATAGGAATAGACATGATTATAATTGGTAATAAGTATTTGTCGGGTAGGGCAGGGACATCACTATCCCCTTCCCCCCTCAGAACCGAGCGTGCAACTTTCAAAGCACTCCGCTCAAGCAACATCTCTCATTCTGTGTTTTCATTTTGGTAGTGTACTTTATGATGACAGTATTGATGCA
>JBBSPC010000235.1:0-5215 GCA_038259125.1 Chroococcales cyanobacterium
AACTTTTAGAATTCTATCAGAAAGATATCGTCATCGCCGAAAAAGGTTTTCTCTTCGCTTCAATTTAATCGCTGGTATTTACAATTATGAGCTTTCTTTAAATCAAAACAATTAGCGATCGCGACTTTCGCAAGAGGTCTAATTACTTCAGTGATAATTTTTTTAGCCAATCTTTTTGTATAAGTTCTAGTTTTTTTGAGACAATCAAAATGTTCCGTAAAAGGTTTTTGGCAACTAGAATATTTGAATTGTCTCCGATTTACCCTTAAATATACATCATGTTCCATCGTCGGTAAATCGCTTACTAAATATCGGTGATTTTGATGTAATTTATCGCTCTTTTGACCGCAATTGGTACAACAAGCTTTTTGCTCTTTCTTTTCTACAATAAGCACTAATCCAAATCCTTCAATAAACCGATAATTTTTAACAGTAAATTCTGGTAAAATAGGTAGTCCTAAATAGGTAAGGATATAGAATTAAGAAATGTATGTTATTTGAGTTCTATGCCAGCAGATTTACCGCTTTGCCCATCATGTAAATCCAAACAAATTGTCAAGAATGGCAAGATTGATAATGGAAAGCACCCTCGACACTTGCTTCAAGTCGGTGAAACCGCCCAACGCAGTGTCTCGCAAAATTACAAATGCCGTGAATGCGATCGCATTCTTTGTAGAAAATCCACAAAAATCGAAAATCATATCAGGGCAATTTGGTACTTTGTCCATCACAGAAGACGCATCCTTACATCTTTAGGAGTACCAAATCAAGTACTGGGAAAGTGAGCGTGAGCGGGCTTTAAACGGCTGGAAAATTGAAGTGATAAACTTCCGCACTCAAATCATGAATATCTTAGAAGACTCTCCTAGTCTTAAGAATTATTTAGCAGACAACTATAGCAAATGGTATGAACAGTCTTACCAAAAATATCAAAAAGGTATTCTCTTTGATATGCCTTTATCTGAGCAGATAAAGCTAGAGCAGTTGATGGAAGATGATTATTTTGGAGAGATTTAGCACGACTTATGAATTGGGATAACCAAACCAAGTAGGGTCAATATAATTAATGCGAGCGCAAGGTTCGAGAGTTAATAAAATTTCTTTGCCATAACTACGGAAATTGACGCGGTTATCAAATAAAGCCATGATGCTTTGTGATTCTCGCAGAGGTACTACGGTTTGTTCGAGAGTTTTTAGGGCTGTCGGCAATAAGTAAGTCCGAAACCAATCTTGACGCTGATTTTTATAGTAAGCAACGCGGTTTGCAACTAAGGGGTTTTCTAAAGATGGTATGGGAAGAGTGGCAATAATCAACAGACTGGGAATTGGTAGCTTTTCTTGATGTTGTTGCCAAAATGACCAACCGCAAATTAAGATACTGCGATCGCTTACCTTGGTTTTTCCTACTTTAACCCGCGAACCAAATTCGGCTGCCAACACTGAACTTACCTGTCCTTGAAGTGGTACATCTTCGACAATTAAAACAATTAGGCGATTAAGCCTACTGCAAAGGCTGACTAGCAATAGGCTTTGTTCGATTAAAGCTGGCTGAAATTCGGGTGTGTTGGGCAAAGGAAAGCGATCTGGAATATAAAGCTGGATATGATTATTTTGTCGATTAGGAGTAAATTTTAAACTTAACATTTGTGAGTCTAAGCCCAACTGTTGTCGATAAGTGGTTGCTTTTGCTTCAATATCTAAAAAGCCACCAATTATTACAACTGGCTGTTTTTGCCAAATTGGTTTGAGCCTTGTACCAACTTCAGCAGGGGCAAGATTAACAGTAAATAAACCGCGATCGCGATGGCGAGATATCCAAGCTATAGTTAGTTCTGAAACTAAGTATTGCCCAAATTGCTCAAATTTACCCTTGAGCAACTTTTGGTCGGTTAAGACTGCCCATAAATGCTTAATTATATTTAATTCCGAATCAAACAATATGTAATTACCATAAGGATTTTCAGGACGAGCAAAGATAGATTTAGTTAACTTGATTCTCGTATCGCGAATCAATTCCTGATGCTTAGGAATTGTCTTTAACAACTCTTCCCAGTCTGAAGGGGTAATACTTATAGTTAGTTGCTGTCTTGTCCATTCTTCGAGGCTCTCGGCTCGTTCAATAATGGTAGGTATGTCCAGCGGAAATTTTCCTTGCTCTGCTAGGCGATCTCCTAACCAGCTTGCAGGGGAAGTGAGCAAAAGTTGATCGTCGTCTTGCCAGCGATCGCCAATTCTGACTTTTTTGTTAGTTTTTAACCATGCTTGTAATTTAGGAATTTCGACATCAACTAAATATTGCTGCGTTGTTAGAGGGGCAACTATAATAACCGACCAGTCTCCTATCAAGATCGGCATTAAATAGCTAAGACAATACTTGCTGACGCTACTGCCAGTTTGCATCAGCGCAGGGCGACCTAGGCGTAAAGCTCTAGCTATTAGCCTTGCCATGGTTAAATGATGGGGAAAGTTTCGATCCCCATTAGCTCGTAAAAAATCTCGTAGGGATGAATGAACTTCTACTTCAATCAAATTTAGATTATCCCACTAAAAAAACTGCCGTAGTTTCCACTATTACTCAAATTCGCCTTTAGGAAAAGCAGTTGGTTGAACTTTAAGGATTTTAAGCTTACCATCTCGCAAAACTTCCACCTCTAATTCTGAACCAATTTTACTCAGGTCAACTTGTTCTTGTACCTGAACAGAGGTTTTTACAGGACTACCTCCTACTTTATCGATCATGTCTCCTGGCTCGAAACCACCTTTAGCAGCAGGAGAGCGAGGAATTACTTTGACTACCACCACGCCCTTATCTTCAGGAATTTTAAAATCAAATTCTTGGCTAGAGTTAATTTCGCTTTTAATTTCTTCATTTAGGTTGATCATGTGAACCCCTAAATAAGGATGATCTGCCTGTCCCTTGGTAAATAATTGATTAGCGATGCGGTTAGCCGTTTCAATGGGAATAGCAAAGCCCAATCCTTGAGCATCAGCGCGAATTGCTGTATTAATACCAATAACTTCTCCTTGGGAATTTAACAAAGGTCCTCCAGAGTTACCAGGATTAATAGCTGCATCAGTTTGGATAAATTTAACTCGCTTGTCTGGCACGCCAACTTGAGAACTCGATCTGCCCATAGCACTAATAATACCAACAGTTACGGTATTATCTAAACCTAACGGATTACCAATGGCGATCGCCCATTCCCCAGGCATCAAGTTTTCTGCATCCCCAAAACTAACGGTGGGTAAGTTTGTGGCATCAATTTTGATTACTGCTACATCAGTAAAAGGGTCTGTTCCTAACACTTTTCCTGGGTAACTTGTGCCATCTTTAAGGGTCACCTGTACTTTTTCTGCCCCATCTACCACATGAGCATTAGTAATCAGACGACCATCAGAGCCAATAATGAAGCCAGAGCCAGTTCCTCGTTCTATTTGTTCAGGCAAGGAGTCTAAAGATTTTTTACTCTGATCACCGCCAAAAAAACGCTTTAGCAAGGGATTGCTGAGATTTTCTGGTGATGCCGCCGAAATGTGACGCGAAGCATCAATTCTAACTACTGCTGGACCAACTTTTTGTGCAGCCATGGCAATAAAATTAACGTCTCGATTGTTGTTGCTTCTGCTGACAGAATTAGCCTCAGTTGGGATGGCGGTAGGATAAACTTGAGTTTGTTTCATTGCCGTTGGTTGTTGAAACTGACGACTTCCAAGAAAGCCCAAACTACCGCCAACTGCAAGTACGCCTAAATAAACACCTAGTTTATTAGATAAAAGTTTCATATCGTTTATTTAATTATGCTGGGCTAAATCCCTAATTCAAATTATCGCAGACATTAATCAATAAAGCTTTCTACTAATATCTTGATGCAAAACTTTACTATTTTATTTTAAGGCATTGTCAAGAAGAAAACTGTTATGAATTCTAGTAGCTTCAATACGAACAAAATTTATTTTCTTGGGACGCTCACGTTAATTTTGTAAAATAACGTAAAGCACTTAAAAGGTAGTTTATCTCATGGAAGCAACAAAGATTTCAGTCGGCAATATTTCTTTTCCCCCTCTGGGTATTGGTACATGGGCATGGGGTGATAGTTTATTTTGGGGTTATGGCTCAAACTACGGAGAAACAGAAGTAAAACAAGCCTTTGAGACAGCCGTAGCCAATGGCGCGGCTTTTTTTGATACTGCCGAAGTTTATGGTTTGGGGAAATCAGAAAAGCTAATTGGGCGATTTCTCAAGCAAACTAGTCAGCCAGTACAGATAGCGACTAAATATTTTCCTTTACCCTGGCGATTTAACAAACAAGCGGTAGCCGATGCTTTGAGTAAAAGCCTTCAGCGACTCCAGGTTGAACAAGTTGCTCTTTATCAGGTTCATTCGCCCTTTGACTTTTTTATGGGACAAGCTACTTTAATGGAGGCTTTGGCAGAGGAAGTAAAGCGAGGACGCATTCTTACGGTAGGAGTTAGTAATTACTCCGCCACACAAATGCAGCAGGCTCATGATTTGTTAGCAAAGTATGATGTGCCTCTGGCAGTAAATCAGGTGCGTTATTCTCTACTGACTCGCAAGATTGAACAAAATGGTGTTTTAGCTACTGCTCGCAACTTAGGAGTTACCATACTTGCATATAGTCCCTTAGATCAAGGATTACTAACTGGTAAGTATACTCCAGAGAACACTGAAAAAGTACAGGGCGCAAGAAAACTAGATCCTAAATTCTCGACTCAGGGATTGAGTAAGATTGAACCAGTCATTAACCAGTTAAAACAGCTTGGGGAAAAGTACCAAAAAACACCTGCACAGGTAGCTCTAAATTGGTTAGTAGCCCAAGGAAACGTAATTCCTATTCCTGGGGCAAAAAATGCTAAACAAGCCCTGGACAATGCCGGAGCTATAGGTTGGCAACTGAGTTCAGAAGATGTTGAACAGCTTGGTTTATCGGCAGGCAGTTGACAATCTTTTGGCAAAATTTATTGGCTTAACAACCCTTGAAAGTGATTTTGAATTATCGCGATCGCCTTAACCCAACCATACAAGAAGAGAATTAGGAAGTAATTGGCTTTTGTCTTGTACGCCTGGTGTGAATTAAATTTTAGTAAGCTGAGGAGGATTGAAAAGTCAAAACATCAATCTCAAAATGACGACGCAAGAAAAGCCGCAAAGTATGAGAGGTCATTTTGAGTGCCATATGAGTAGCCAAGCCACCAA
>JBBSPC010000236.1:0-5176 GCA_038259125.1 Chroococcales cyanobacterium
ACGAGAATAAAAAGATTACAGCGTAAAACTATTTGTTTTTCAAAAATAGTTCCTATGCACGATTTAGTTATTGGTTTGTACATTAACAAGTATGAATTTGGTAGAGAAATTTAACTCTTTACACTTTTTTATTACACTACCATCGGTTAGGACGGAAAATTTAATTGCTCGTAAGTAAAAAGCAATAAGCAGTAAGTGTCCTAACATAGCTTCGTATTGCTATAAATCGCGGTCAAAACCTTCTCCAGTGAGACAGCAAAATATGACGCAGACAGTCCCCGATCTCAATTTTCCCTTAATCGCGATCTTGGACTTGGGATAAAAGGTAGCGTAAGTTAAATATTTAACTATTAAACAAGATCGCGATCGCAGAAGTAGAACTATTATTAAAGGTGAATCGAGTCTTACCCCAGGAAATTTACCTACCTGAAGTACCGATGACGATCTCCCTGCCCGACATTACCGTTAAAACCCAAATCTACGAAAGTGCTAATTCCCTTGTCTATCGAGCGGTTAGGCGAGCGGATCGTACTGACATCATCCTCAAGGTTCTCAAACAAGATTATCCGACAAGCGCCAAACTAATTCGCTACAGGCAAGAATACGAAATTACCCGCTCTCTCAATCTAGAAGGCGTTATTAAAGCTTATAGCCAACAAGACTATCAAAGGACTTTACTGATTATCCTCGAAGATTTTGGCGGAGAATCCTTACAAAAGCTAAGGGAATCGAGAAGAATTTCTTGTTCCATGCCCTCAGCAGAATTTCTCCGTCTGGCGATCGCCATTACCGAAATTTTAGGCAGAATACACGCTGCTAATGTCATTCACAGAGACATTAACCCCAGCAATATCGTTCTTAATCCACAGACAGGAATTCTCAAAATCATTGACTTTAGTATTGCGACTCAATTGACTCGCACCAATCCCACTTTTAAAAATCCTCATGTTCTAGAAGGCACGTTGGCATATATGTCGCCAGAACAAACGGAAAGGATGAATCGGAGTCTGGATTACCGTACAGATTTTTATTCTCTCGGCGTTACTTTCTACGAATTACTGACAGGACGACTACCATTTCTCACGACGGATGTATTGGAATTAGTCCATTGCCATATTGCCAAACAACCCATTCCACTTCATGAGGTCAATTTAGAGATTCCCCCAATCGTTTCAGCAATTGTCATGAAATTAATGGCAAAGAATGCTGAGGAGCGATATCAAAGTAGCTGGGGAATTAAAGCCGATCTAGAAAAATGTCTAAAACAGTTACAAAGGAGCGATCGCCTAGAAACTTTTCCATTAGGTTTGCACGATATTTCTGACAAGTTTCAAATCCCGCAAAAGCTTTATGGACGCGAAACAGAAGTTGAGACATTACTAACAGCATTTGAGCGAGTAGCAGGAGGAAAAACAGAAAAAGTAAAAGAGCAATCCAAAATCCAAATGATGCTTGTTGCTGGATATTCTGGTATCGGTAAATCCTCTCTGGTACATGAGATTCACAAACCGATTACTGAAAAATGCGGTTATTTTATTTCTGGAAAATTTGACCAATTTAGACGCAATATTCCTTACTCTGCCGTTGTAGACGCTTTTCAAGAATTGGTCAAGCAACTGTTGAGCGAGTCGGAAACTCAACTGCAACGATGGCGAGAAAAGCTATTAACTGCTATAGGTGCAAACGGACAGATAATTATTGATGTAATTCCCGAAGTGGAATCGATCGTTGGCAAACAACCAGCCGTACCAAATTTAGGGGCGACGGAATCTCAAAATCGGTTTAATCGAGTCTTTCAAAACTTCATTCGCGTGTTTTGCTCCCATGAGCATCCTTTAGTTATCTTTCTCGACGATCTTCAGTGGGTAGACTCGGCGACGCTGAAGTTAATCGAATTGATGATGGGCGATCGCGAGATACAATATCTATTTTTAATTGGCGCGTATCGAGACAACGAAGTCAACCCAACTCATCCTTTAATGATGACGCTTGAGGGTTTGAAAAAAGAAGAGGTGGCGATCGCTCAAATTACCCTAGCACCATTAGAAATAAAGGCGATCGCGCGACTCATTGCCGAGACTTTGCACAGCGACGTTAGCAGGGTAAAATCTTTGACCGATTTAGTAATGCGAAAAACTGGCGGAAATCCTTTCTTTGTCAATGAATTTCTCAAAACCTTATATGCAGAAAATTTAATTACTTTTAATCTGCCTAAAAATTCAGAATTTAAAGAAAACTCCCAAAATCCAAAATGGAATTGGGATATCGCTGAAATTGAAGCCAAAGATATTACTGATAACATAGTAGAGTTGACTATTGCTAAATTGAAGAAACTGTCAAAGTCAACGCAGCAGATTTTACAATTAGCAGCTTGTGTAGGTGCTGATTTTGACTTAAATACTCTTTCAATTATCTGCGAAAAATCTCCCCAGGAAATTTTTCTCGATTTAGTAAATTCAATTCAGTCAGGCTTAATTTCACCTATATCCGAATTGGATGAAGCACTATTAATTCAAAATTATAAATTCCTACACGATCGCATCCAGCAAGCAGCTTATGCCTTAATTGACGAGTCACACAAACAAACCGTTCATCTAAAAATCGGTCGTAATTTGTTGCAGAATACTGCCCCAGAAGCCTTATCAGAAAAACTATTTAAGATTGTCGATCATTTTAATCATGGGATTAAACTGGTTAGCGATCGCACAGAAAGAGATGAAATTGCCAAACTTAATCTATTGGCAGGTCAAAGAGCAAAAAGGGCGATCGCCTATAGCGTGGCTCAAAACTATTTAGCCGTAGGAAGAAAATGGCTAGCAGCATCTAGTTGGCAAACTAACTATGACTTGACCTTAGACTTATATGTAGAAACTACAGAAGTCGAGTATTTGTGTGGTGAGTTTGAGCAGGTAAAACACTGGGCAGCGATCGTTCTACGCGAAGCTAGAACGGTTCTCGACAGCGTGAAAGTTTACGAAGTCAAAATTCAAGCCGACATCGCGCAGAACCAGCTATTAAAAGCAATAAATACTGGATTGCAAGTTTTGCAGGAATTGGGAATCAATTTTCCAAAAACGCCTAGTCAGTCAGATATTCAGCTTGAACTAGACACAATCATATCTCACTTTGACAACCAACCGATTCAAGACTTGATCCAATTGCCAGAAATGGCTGAACCAGAAAAGCTAGCAGCAATGCAAATCCTCTCCAGGATAACGCTTGCTGCTCATCATGCCGCTCCTGATTTGGTGTCTTTACTTGTGTTTAAACAGGTCAACTTGTCAATCCAATATGGCAATATGTTTGTGTCTCCCTTTGCATACGCCAACTTTGGGTTAAGTCTTTGTGGGATGGTCGGAAACATTGAGGCTGGCCATGAGTTTGGGCAGCTTGCATTAAGGCTGTTACCCCATCTGAAAATCCATTCACTTAAAGCTAGAACATTGTTCATAGTGACTAATTTCATCATTCATTGGAAAGAGCATATTAGGGAAACATCGAAGCCATTCCTGGAAGCTTATCAAAGTGGTCTGGAAACTGGAGATTTAGAGTTCGCTGCCTATTGCGCTTTCACTTACTGCCTCCAGCTCTTTATCGTTGGAAAGGAACTTGTGGAGGTTGAACACGAGATGGCAACATACTGTGAAGCAATTTATCAAATTAAACAGACAACATCACTCGCTTGGACTCAAATATTTCAGCAGTCTGTCCTAAATTTGATGGGATGCTCGGTCAATCCAGCCCGTCTGGTTGGCGAATCCCACAACGAGCAAAATAGACTCCCACATCATGAAATAGATGCAGTTATACTCTTTCTGGTACATCTCAACAAACTTATCCTATGCTATCTATTTTCTGAGTATGCTCAGGCATCTGAGAACGCAGTCATAGCAGAAAGTTATATAATCCGCGTTATTGCAACACCCCTGGTTCTTTTGTACTACTTCTATAGCTCTCTAGCAAGACTCGCAACATATTCTCGAAGCAGCACTCAAGCGCAAGAAATTCTCAAAAAGGTTGCGGTTAGCCAAGTGCAAATGAAACACTGGGCAAATCATGCACCGATGAATTATTTACATAAATACCATTTGGTACAAGCAGAGAAAGCACGAGTTTTAGGTCAGTTGCTTGAGGCAGAAGAGTTCTACGAACAAGCCATTCAAGGTGCTGCTAAAAACGGCTACATCCAAGAAGAAGCCTTAGCCTATGAATTAGCAGCCAAGTTCTACCTATCGCGAGGTCGGAAAAAAATCGCCCAAACCTACATGAAAGAAGCTCATTACTGCTACGATCGCTGGGGAGCAAAAGCAAAAGTTACAAATTTAGAAGCTAAATATCCCCACTTATTAACTCAGGTTAATCGTCAAATAAATACCCAAATAAAAAATTCCAATATCACAACTAGCAGCAATAGCTCTAAAGAAGCTTTAGATTTAGCAGCAGTAATGAAAGCTTCTCAAGCAATTTCGGGTGAAATTGTTTTAGATAAATTACTAGTTTCTTTAATGAAAATATTAATCGAAAATGCCGGGGCGCAAACGGGATTTTTGATTTTAGAAGAAGTAGGAGAATGGAAAATTGAAGCTGCTTGTGAAATAGATTCCGCTGCGGGTGAAGACGCTTGCACCATCAAAGTGTCGCCGTCAGTTTTAGTGGAAAATTGCCTTAGCGCAGCAATCGTTAACTATGTCATTCACACCAAAGAAAGCGTAGTTTTGAACGATGCGACTCGTGAAGGCAACTTTACTCTCGATCCTTACATTAGAGAGCATCAGCCCAAATCAATCTTGTGTGCGCCCCTCCTTGATCGCGGACAATTAAGCGGCATCATGTATTTAGAAAATAATCTCACGACTGGAGCTTTTAAGAGCGATCGCCTCAAAATCTTACAGCTTTTATCGGCACAAGCAGCGATCGCCATTACCAATGCCAAACTCTACGCCGAAGTTAAGGAAAGGGAAAACCGCTTAACTCAATTTATCGATGCGATGCCAGTGGCGGTTACAGTCTTAGATAGCAACGGACGCATTTGCTATGTCAATCAAATGACCTATCAGTTATAGAACCCATTTGAGATCTTTTTATGGGACTGTTGCTATAGCCAATCTTTTAAGCATTAGCCGAATAAAACATAGCTTGAGCTTGGCATTGGAACGAACAAGTGTACGCTCAAAAT
>JBBSPC010000237.1:0-4926 GCA_038259125.1 Chroococcales cyanobacterium
ATCTTCTTTTCACCTCTGTGATAGGCATCTACGGCTTTTTTTCTTAGATCGTAGCTGTAGGGAGTCGGCATAATCTTTTTATTTTAGCGATCGCCTTGATTTTAGCTGATTTTGTCCTAAGATAACTTTGTATTGCTATATCTATCCAGAAAATTGCTCTCTCAACACGAACCACTCTTTAGGATGGCTGTGAATCTAGCAATTTCATGATGACGAGGTATGAAAGTACGCCTTTTATTTACAGAATTTTCCCAGATTGAATGTTCTCTGTTTTGTTAAGCGAGCTATTTTATCCAGATTAACAAACGGAAGCTTTGCTAGGCAAAAATAGCAATACCATCCAAGAAGTCGCTGCTTAAGTAAAACCTTTCTTTAGATAGAAGCGATCGCGAATTAGATAATGGTAGAAATCAAGCGGGGATATAAACAATAGCAGCTAGATAAATATGAAAGTTGGTTCTCAAGATCTGGGTAATGGTGTTTGCGAGTTTACTCTTTGGTCGCCTTTAAAAGAAAAAGTAGCCGTACATCTTGTTTCTCCTGAAGAGAAGTTGCTACCAATGACAAAGCAAGAACAGGGTTACTGGTATCTTAAAGCCGAAATTGAGCCTGGTACACTTTACTACTATCAGCTTGAAGATGGAGAAGATAGACCAGACCCCGCTTCACATTTTCAACCCCAAGGAGTTCATCAAGCATCAGAAATTATCGCTCATAATAACACCAATTGGCATGATTCTCAGTGGGCTGGTATTCCCCTAGAAGAAATGATTATTTACGAGCTGCACGTCGGAACTTTTACTCCTGAAGGGACTTTTAAGACAATTATGACTCGCTTATCAGACTTGGCAGAGTTGGGAGTAAATGCGATTGAAATTATGCCAGTGGCTCAATTTTCTGGCGATCGCAATTGGGGTTATGATGGGGTATATCCTTATGCGGTGCAAAATTCTTACGGTAGACCAGAGGATTTAAAGCAATTGGTTGATGCAGCGCACCAACAGGGAATAGCGATAATATTAGATGTAGTTTACAACCATTTTGGGCCAGAAGGTAACTATATCGCCCATCACGCTCCTTATTTTACCGATACCTATCAGACTCCTTGGGGAGACGCAATTAATTTTGATGATGCTTATAGCTATGGGGTACGTAACTATTTTATTGAGAATGCTCTGTATTGGTTAGAAAATTATCACATTGATGGACTGCGCCTAGATGCAGTTCAGGCTATTTACGATTCAAGCGCAAAGCATATCCTGCAAGAAATGGCGGAAAGGGTAGAAGAATTGTCCCAACAGGTAGATAAAAAATTGTATTTAATTGCCGAAAGCGATCTTAATGATGTGCGCGTCATTCGTCCGCCAGAATTAGGGGGATATGGAGTTGATGCTCAATGGAGTGATGATTTTCACCATTCCCTCCGTACAGTCTTGACTAAAGAGTCAGGGGGATATTATGCCGATTTTGGTAGTTGCCAACAGCTAGCTAAAGCTTATCAAAATACTTTTGTCTACGATTGGCAATATTCCCGGTTTCGTAAAAGATATCATGGTAATGCTACAGGCGATCGCCCTGGTTGCCAATTTGTAGTTTGCATCCAAAATCACGATCAAATTGGCAATCGAATGTTGGGCGAACGTTTATCTGATTTAATTGATTTTGAGGCGACAAAATTAGCTGCGGGTGCTTTATTGTTGTCTCCTTATATTCCGTTACTATTTATGGGACAAGAATACGGAGATTCTTCTCCTTTTCTTTATTTTGTCAGCCATAGCGATCCAGATTTAGTTGCAGCAGTAAGGGAAGGGAGAAAAAAAGAATTTACCGATTTTCATGTTGAGGGAGATTATATCGATCCTCAAAGTATCGAAGCTTTTGAGACATCAAAACTACATTGGCAGCAAAAAACTGAAGGCAAACATCAGGTTTTATGGCAACTTTACCAACAATTAATTAATCTGCGACGAACTGTTCCTGCGTTAAAAAAACTCGACAAACAGAATTTAACGGCTACTGCTAGAGAAAGCGATAAGGTTATTTTGTTACATCGCTGGCAAGATAATAGTCAGATATTTACTATTCTCAACTTTAACGATCGAGATGTTGAGTTAGAAAGTATTTTTCCCACAGGAAAATGGCAAAAAATCTTAGACTCTGCCGAACCTAAATGGATGGGAACAGGTTCAAATTCACCTGAAAAAATCGATCCAAAACAAAAATTATCAATCAAGTCTCATAGTTTTGTAGTCTACCAACAATAAAGTTTTCTAATTCTGACAATTTTCGCGGTCGCACTGTCTATTGTAATTTTTAGCTTCTAATTATGCGTATTCCGACAGCTACTTATAGAATTCAGTTTTATTCCCAATTTAATTTTGTGCAAGCTCAAGAAATTGTTACCTATTTAGCCGATTTGGGTATTTCCGATCTTTATGCTTCGCCTATTTTCCAAGCCAGTAAAGGAAGTACTCATGGCTATGATGTGGTAGATCCAACTATACTCAATCCTGAACTAGGAACTGAAGCAGATTTTAACAATTTAATTGACGAAATTCATCAACATCAAATGGGATGGTTGCAAGATATTGTTCCCAATCACATGGCTTATGACAGTCAAAACTTGTGGTTAATGGATATCTTAGAAAATGGTAAAGATTCAGAATTTTTTGACTTTTTTGATATTAATTGGAATCAACCTTATGAAGAAATGAACGAACGAGTACTCGCTCCTTTGTTAGGTGATTTCTATGGTAATTCTTTAGAAAGAGGAGAAATTAAGCTTGACTATAATGAAAAAGGTTTATCAGTTAATTATTTTGATTTAGAATTACCAGTCAGAATTGAGTCTTATATTACTTTTATTACTCACAATTTAGGAAAATTAGCTAGAGAAATAGGTCGCCAACATCCAGATTTTATTAAGTTTTTAGGAATTTTGTACTTACTCAAAAATATTCCTGAAGAAACAAAAGGAAAAGAGCGTTACGACCAAATAAATTTTGTTAAAAGTCTAATCTGGGAAACCTACAATCAAAATCCTCTAGTAGAAAAATTTATTCACAATAATCTCCAAGAATTTAACGGTGAGGTTGATAATCCTGAAAGCTTTAATTTATTAGATAATTTGCTTTGCGAACAATTTTATCGTTTGTCATCTTGGAAAGTAGGTGCGGAAGAAATTAATTATCGCCGATTTTTTACAGTTAATGAGTTGATTTCTGTCAAGGTTGAAGATTTAAAAGTATTTAATAAAACTCACGAGTTAATTAGTCAGTTAGTGGCAGAAAATAAATTTACAGGGGTGCGTATCGATCATATAGATGGCTTATACAATCCTGCTGAATATTTAACTAGGCTGAGAGAAAAACTAGGAGATGCTTACATTACGGTTGAGAAAATTCTTGAATTAACTGAGGATTTACCTTCAAATTGGCAAATTCAAGGAACAAGTGGTTACGAATTTCTGAACTATGTTAACGGCATATTTTGTAACCCAGAAAATGAACGAGAATTTAGCAATATCTATACTCATTTTACTGGTTTTAATGCAAGTTATAAAGACTTAGTTTATGAAAAGAAAAGCTTAATTTTATCAAAAAACCTAGGTGGAGACTTAGAAAACCTGACTCAAATTCTTAAGAGAATTTCCTCTCATACAAGAGAAGGAAGTGACTTTACTATTTATGGTTTGAGACAAGCTTTATTTCAACTATTAGTGCTTTTTCCTGTTTATAGAACTTACATTGATGCTAATGGAGTTACTGAAGTAGATCAAGAATATGTAAAAGAAACAATTAAAGCTGCTAAGAAAAAAGCTCCTTTACTAATTAATGAATTTAACTTTATCCAAAAAGTATTACTCTTAGAATACGAAGATTTTCGCAGTAAAACTCAACGAGAAGAATGGCTACATTTTATAATGCGATCGCAACAATTAACAGGGCCTTTGATGGCGAAAGGAGTTGAAGATACACTTTTATATGTTTATAACCGATTACTATCATTAAATGAAGTGGGAGGAAACCCTAGTCACTTCGGTATCGAGTTAAGTTTGTTTCACCAATTCAATCAAAATAAAGTTAACAATTGGCAGCAGGGAATGAATACAACTGCTACTCACGATACCAAACGAGGTGAAGATATACGCGCCCGATTAAATGTGCTTTCGGAAATTCCTCAAGAGTGGTCACACCAAGTCAATCGCTGGCATGAAATCAACCAAGCTTATAAGCAAGACGGTCTTCCCGATGCTAATGATGAATATTTCTTTTATCAGACTCTTTTAGGTGTTTTTCCTTTTGAAGAAGAAGATTTAGCTAATTTATCTACGAGAATTAAAGATTATATTTTAAAAGCAGTGCGAGAAGCTAAAGTTCATACTGCTTGGTTACGTCCCGATGAAGAATACGAACAAGCATTTTTTAGCTTTATCGATCGCATTTTAGCAGCAAAAGAATCTAATTTTTGGCAACAATTTCGACCTTTCCACAAACAAATAGCCGAATACGGTATTTACAATTCTCTGGCTCAAGTATTAATAAAAAATACTGCCCCTGGCGTACCAGATTTATATCAAGGTGCAGAATTATGGGAATTAAGTTTAGTCGATCCTGATAATCGTCGTCCTGTAAATTATCAAAAAAGAATAGAGTTTTTAAAAGACATTAAAGCAAAAATTGAGCTAGATATTCTACAATTAATTAAAGAACTAATTGCAACTAAAGAGAACGGTAAAATCAAACTTTTTCTAACTCATCAATTACTACAGGCCAGAAAAGAATATTCAGAAATATTCTTAAACGGCGACTATCAACCAATAGAAGTTACTGGAAAATACCAAAACCATCTAGTTGCTTTTGCTAGAAATTATGGAGACAAAACTATAGTTGCGATCGCGCCTCGTTTTTTAACTGGAATTATCAA
>JBBSPC010000238.1:0-4923 GCA_038259125.1 Chroococcales cyanobacterium
ACGAGAATAAAAAGATTACAGCGTAAAACTATTTGTTTTTCAAAAATAGTTCCTATGCACGATTTAGTTATTGGTTTGTACATTAACAAGTATGAATTTGGTAGAGAAATTTAACTCTTTACACTTTTTTATTACACTACCCAACAAGTCTATTAATTACTAGACTATAAACAATAGCTAGCTTAATCTTTCTTAATTGAGGTCATGAAATTAATTCCCAGGCTGAAACAATCATCTATTCAACAAAAATTTCAATGGGTTGCTAAACCAGATAAATACATGGACTCGGCAGTTAAACAAGCTCCTGATATATTTATTGCCGATATTGCGGGTAAAGATGGATATGTATTTGTAAATCATCCAGAAGCGATGCGCCAGATAGTAACGAGCGATCGCAATAAGTTTTTTGCTTCTGGTAAAGATAACGATCTTTTAAGACCTTTGTTAGGCGATAATTCGCTGATCTTAATTGAAGGCGATCGCCATAAACAACGCCGTAAATTACTTCTGCCACCCTTTCACGGCGAAAGAATGCAAACTTATAGCAAGTTAATTTGCGATCTTACCCACAATATAATTAGTCAACTTGAGCCAAACCAGCCTTTTATTGCTCGTCAGGTAACCCAAGAGGTATCTTTACAGGTAATCTTAGAAGCGGTTTATGGTTTACAGGACAATGAAAAATCGGCTGAATTAAAGCAGCGTATTGCTAAACTTGCAAACATATTTGAATCAACTCTTACTTCAGCCTTCTTGTTTTTCCCCTGGTTACAGCAAGACTTAGGTGCATGGAGTCCTTGGGGAAACTTTATTCGGCAACAAAAAGCCATTGATGAAGCGATTTATCAAGAACTTGCTACTAGAAGAACTCAGGATAATAGTCAACGTCAAGATATTCTATCTTTAATGATGTCTGCCAAAGATGAAGCAGGAGAAGGTTTAAAGGACATCGAATTGCGAGATGAGCTAATGACTTTGATGCTGGCGGGACATGAAACAACAGCTACGGCGATCGCCTGGGCATTATATTGGGTTCATCGTTATCCAGAAATTAAGACAAAATTACAGGCACAAATAGCCAGTTTAGGTGCAGATCCTGACCCAATGGAAATTGCTAAACTGCCCTATCTAGATGCTGTCTGTAAAGAAACCCTGCGAATTTATCCTGTTGCCATGCTTACTTTCCCCAGAGTAGTACAAGAACCAATGGAACTAATGGGCTACAAGCTAGAAATGGGACAGGTATTAATGGGCTGTATTTATCTCCTCCATCACCGAGAAGATGTGTATCCTGAACCTCTTAAGTTTAAGCCAGAACGTTTTTTAGAACAGGAATATGACTCCTATGAATTTTTTCCTTTTGGCGGTGGTAAGCGTCGCTGTATTGGTGAAGCTTTAGCAAAATTAGAAATGAAGCTGGTTGTAGCTACAATTATTGCTCAATATGACCTAGAGCTAATTGATAATAAGCCAGAAATTCCAGTGCGCCGTGGCGTTACTCTCGCACCCAAAACAGGAGTCAAAATGATGTTTAAAGGAAAAAAAATGAACAATTAACAAATATCCCTCTTATGTCAGATTCCGAGAATCAAACTACAATAGAAAAGTTCGAGTTTAGCTATGAGGTAGAGAGGGTAATGGATGTAGAATTACAGATTCTCAAACATTTGAAGCAAGATGCTCGACCAACAGTGTCTATTATAGATCGATATTGCTCCGCTTATAAAGACTTATTTTATGACGTAAGAAGTTACCAATGTTTCAAATATTTGCGTGACTGGAATAATCTTACCAATTAACAGAAAGTCATTACCTGAAATAGCCAACTCGCGCGTATATGCGGTGGGTACACCTTTGTTTTGCGCCTGTCGGCGACGCAGGGTCGCTCGTAAAAGTAGTGGGAAGATCTTCAAGCCAGTCATTACATCATTTTCTAGCCAATTCACCCTGGTCAGTAACAGAAATAAAAGAACCTATTGGGAAATAACTACTGATCCTGAAACTATGCCCGAAAATTCTACTTCTTTTGTCATGACGAATATTCAGTCAAGCCAAAACAAAATGAAGAAGACTTTAGGCAACCTATATGGATTAAGAACGTGGGTTGAATATGGATTTAGACAATGTAAACAAGAACGCTTGATGGACTAATTATAGATTCGCTAATTTCCCCGAAATTAATAAGTGGTAAAATTCTCCAGTAATTCTTGACTTTCCAACTTGCCTAACATTGCCCAGTTTTTTTCGACTAATTCTGCTAATTTGTTTGACCCTTTGGGAATTGATAATGCTGAAAGAGTTTAAAAAGTGCTGTGGTAATGGTAAAACTTTTCATAGTGGGATAAATCCCTCGGTCTTGCCCAGGGTATAATTGTTCTCTGATATCGTAGGGAGTAGCTTCAGTAAGAATTTGCTTCGGGGCTGGAGTAAATTTTTCTGAGTTTAATAAATCCGATCTAATCTCAATTTTTTCTTCAAACAGACTGTCTGTACTCTTTCCAGATAGACTGTAGCTAGTAGTAGTAAGGCTAAGTTGTTTTTCAGTGTCTGTAGTTTTAGTAAGCTTTTCACGGGATTTGAAGCATTTGGAGATGGCATCGAGGATACTTTCCGAGATACCGCCATTAATTCTTAAACATTGTTCATCACGCTCAATATCTAAACCATCAAGTTAAACTTTAAAATATTTTTGTGGGGCATGACTTACTTCACTCCAGTCAAGAACTGCTTCACCCAATCTTAGCTCTTGATTAACTAGTTCTTTCTCCGCTTTCGATTGACCCCCATAACCTAACTCCAGGACTTCTGCGCCATAAACTTTCTTCTTGTCCATCCTTTGAGTGTCTTAGCCGTTTCTTGCAGTAATTGTTTCAACGATTTTGTCCATTCCATATCAGGCAAAGCAATCGACGTTTTTTCGTTGTCTTAACCTTACACTTTTATTGGATGTTTATTTTATTGGACTTCCCTGAAATGAAATCAAGATTGTTATTAAGATCTTAAAAAGTAAAAGTAGTGCGTAAAGTACCAATAACGATATCATTATTTTGGCTGTCGTGATCGGGAGAAGTGATCCAGACTGCACCAGGAGTAACCGCAATGTTATCTGTTAGCTGATACTGATAAAAAGCCTCAACGTGCAGCGAAGTGTCGGGATCTGTATTTTCTGCTACTCCTGCAATATTGACATTAGAATCTGTAACTCTAGGTTCCATGCCAAAGACAATCCCGCCCAAACTTCCCTCTTTTAGAAGATCGGGTAGAGCAAGACTAACTGCCCAGTTCCAAACATCTTGATCGCCACGACTGATTATAGTTGCACCATCTCTAACCATAGATTCAAGAACGCGATTGGTAGTATAGCCACCCCAGCCAGCAATAATAAGACGATCGCTGATGTTAAAAGAAGCTTCCACACCATAAGAATTACTAGTGATGGGTACAGTTTCACCTACTGTAGCTTGGGTAAAGGAATTAAAGTTAGATAAATTACTACCGCTAAAATTATTACTGCTATTATAAGAATTAACGTAGGTTAGACCCAATTTAAAGCGATCGCCTGGCTTAAATACAACTTGTCCTAATGCAGAATAAGCACCATTGAACAAACCATTGCCAGAAGTAGGATCGGCAGCATTGGGAGATAAATATCCTGCACTGAGTTCAAAGCTATCGCTCAGTTCACTTTTAATGCCGATTCCCGAACCAGAAACCTGATTGTAAATAGGGTTGCGTACTCCAAAAGCAGAAATAGCACCACTAGCACTATCGTTAAATCGATCGAGGGGACTAATAGTATCAGCAAAGTCAAAAGCAATTCCGCCAAAACCTTCTAAGACAATGGTAGTGCGATCGCCAATCGGGAAAGCATAAAGGGCAACCAACAAATCTAAATCGTTACCATTATCGGCAATCAAGCCCAAATCTCCTTCAAAAGTTCCTGTCTGACTACCATAAGAGGGAAAGTTACCAGCCGTAAGCTGGGTAAGTAGTAAATCTTTCCCTGTAAAACTGGTATTAAAAGCTAAACGCGCCCTGTCACCAAAAACAGGTTGACTATCAATTTCTTCACCAGAAGCATTATCCCCAGTAAATATATGACCAACGCTAAATACTACTTCTCCCGCTAGTTTAGTTGTGGCAGAAAACTGCCGATCTTCTAGCACTGCCGTACGCTCTTCTACCGTATCAAGTCGCCCTTTTAAAGTTGCTAGTTCTGCTTCAAACTCTTGTTGAAGACGATTAATAGTATCAAGGTCTTCTTGACTAACCGATCCTTGAGAAGCAATCAAACGTTCAATTTGATTTAAACAAGAGTTCAAACCTGCTGCAAATTCATAACGAGTCAAAGGTTGATTACCGCGAAATGTTTGATTAGGATAGCCAACAATACAACCATAGCGATCTACCAAACTACTTAAAGCTTCGTAACTCCAATCAGTGGGTGAAACATCTCTTAGCTGATTAATCTTAGTAACTTGCCCTAAAGCATCATCTTGTTCAGGAATAGAATAACGATCAATTTGCTCTAGCAAACTATTCTCTGATAACGATTCTGTTGTTTGCGAATATGCCGTGGTTGCTGTCCAATTTAACCACAACGCCATCGAGCCTAAAGCCAAACCAGTATTAATACTTAAAAATAGTTTTTGATTCCTCTGGAAACGATTCTCTCTGTTATCTAGTAAATCTTTATCTCTAATGAGATTAACTGCCGTCATTTGTCTCCTCACTCAAGCTTACAACAAGCTATAAAACCGCTAATCCATAATTCCCCTTTTCGCCAAAAAAGGAACATTTTCTATAGAATCCATTTGAGATCTTTTGGGCGATCGCGTAGAATCAAGGCAAAGTAGAGAAATTTAAGTAAGCTGGGGCAAGAAATGGGATATTCAAGCGATTTGACAGATAAAGAGTGGAAAA
>JBBSPC010000239.1:0-4878 GCA_038259125.1 Chroococcales cyanobacterium
ATCCTCCGTTGAGCAAAGTGTTGAAAGGGTTTCCCGGCATAAGCAAACTGAGGAAAGACCCCGCGTCGGCGTAAGACGCAAGGGAATGCTTTCCGATGTCGAACCCTTTAGGGGGTCTGACCGCTAATTCACATTAGGCGTATTTTATTTATTTATAAAGATTGCAGGATGAACCAGTATTCCTACGAAACCAATAAGCAACTGCTACAGGATTTGATGCAGCAGGTAAATATAGCGGATCTAGAAGAACTATCTCAAGAGGCAAACGTGGCTCGATTACAGTTAATTAGAATTCAAAGAGGACTAATTCGTAATCTATCTGTAGGTGCGATCGCGCGTATTGCTAAGGTATTAAATATTTCTATAGACAGTTTAGTAGAAACTTTTGTCGAGCAATCTACCCAAAGCCTGAAACCGCAGAAAACTGAAAATCGCGATGCTTTAACAGCTTGTCAACAAGAGTATCAAAAACTTCAGCAGGAAATGCTTCAGCAACAAGAATTTTTAGAAGCAGAATTTCAAAAAGCTAGCCTAGAAACGATAGAATCTTGGTTACTACAGTGGCCGACGGCTGTAGCTGCTGTTCATAAAAATCCCCAGCTACCAGCCGAAAGATTACTCACCCTGATCAAACCTATAGAAGAATTGTTAAATCAATGGGATGTAGAAACTATTGCTAGTGTAGGAGAAGAGTTGTCTTACGATCCTCAATATCATCAATTATTAAAAGGAACAGCAGAACCAGGAGAGTTGGTAAAAGTTCGTTACGTGGGCTATAAACAAGAAGACAAATTATTATATAAAGCCAAAGTGAGTCCAGTGGAAATAAGCGATGAGAAATGAGGGATGAAAAATGAGTTTTATACAAAAAAATATTTATATAGCTTATGAACTGGTGGCGAAAACTTCAGAAAAATACCTTGGCACGTTTAGGAGCGATTATTTTAATTATCTTTTATCTTTCTGCTATATTCGCTGATTTTATTGCACCTTACTCGCCCTATGATTCTCAGGTTGAAGGTTCACTGTTGCCTCCTACAGCAATACATTGGCGCAACCCAGCAGGAAAACTGACTGCTCCTTTTGTTTATCCCACAACTCAAGGGGTAACTGATATTAACACAGGCGATCGCTTATTAATCATCAACCAAGAAAAACCTTCTCCTGTAGGTTTCTTGGTCCAAGGTAATTTCTATAATTTCTTGGAAATTTCTTTACCACTACCTCCCAAATTTGAATCAGTCCCTATATTTCCTGGCATCCCTTTAAATCGGCATCTTTTTGGTACATTCGATAAAGCCAGAATTAATCTGCTTGGCACTGACGAACAGGGGAGAGATTTATTCAGTCGTCTCTTGTTTGGTGGCAGAATTAGCTTATTTATTGGACTAGCAGGGATTGCTATTTCTTATCCTCTAGGAATGCTAATAGGTGGAATCTCAGGCTATTTTGGAGGCTGGATTGATGCAGTTGCTATGCGAATGGTAGAAGTTTTAATGACCATTCCAGGAATTTACCTGTTAATTGCCTTAGCATCTGTCTTGCCTCCTGGTTTGAGCAGTGCGCAAACTTTCTTACTTATTGTGCTGATTACTTCCTTTATTAGTTGGTCTGGTTTGGCGCGGGTAATTAGAGGGCAAGTTTTATCTATTAAAGAACAAGAGTTTGTTCAAGCAGCAAATGCCATGGGTGCTAATCCTATTTACATTATTGTGCGCCATATCTTACCCCAGACAGCCACCTATATCATTATCTCGGCAACTTTAGCTGTACCTGGTTTTATCATTGCCGAAGCAACTCTCAGCTTGATTGGTTTAGGTATTCAATCAAAAGATCCTAGCTGGGGTAACTTGTTGTCCTCTGCTACCAATGCTTCTATTTTGGTATTGCAACCTTGGTTAATTATTCCTCCTGCACTATTAATTATTTTGACCGTTTTAGCCTTTAATTTATTAGGAGATGGTTTACGGGATGCTTTAGATCCTCGCAGCCTGTATCAAAACAAATAATTAAATTATGGATAATCCTATCGAGAGAGTTCGCATTTCTACTAGCGCCGAAGATCAGCTAGTTAAACTAAAGCGCATTACGAAAATAAAACAGTGGAATATTCTTTGCCGTTGGGCTTTTTGCCGTTCTTTGGCTGAACCGAGCGTTCCTTCTCCTGTGCCAATTAAAACTGACAGTAAAGTAGAAATAGCCTGGAATGTTTTTGGTGGAGAAATAGCAGATATTTTGTTAATTGCCTTAAAACAAAGATGTCATCAAGATGGGTTGAAAACAGATGCCGATACGTTAAAACAACAGTTTGTTTTACATCTTCATCGTGGCATTGGTTATTTGGCTGGAAATAGTCAGGTTAAACAGATAGAAGATTTGGTCGAGCTTGTGGAAATGAAGTAGGGGCGAACGGTGAGTTAGCGCGGTCTTGTTGGTTTCCAAAGGCGGCTTTTTTGTATAAGTATTCACACAAAAAACGCGCCGTGCAAAGAGCGACTAACGAACCCTTTAGGGCTGTTTGCCCCTACACGAGTCTTATTTATGTAATTACCGTAGGTTCGTCACGTTGCGTATATTCTTTAATCTGAGCAATTTCCTGAGCTAGATCGATTAAAGGTTTTAAAGCTTCTTGAGTATCCAAATTATGTTTACTGGCATCAGGTTCATAACTTTCGACATACAGCCTTAAAGTAGCTCCTTTTGTTCCTGTGCCAGAGAGACGGAAGACAATACGCGAACCATCGGTAAAGCCAATACGAATACCTTGATTTTTGCTGACGCTATGATCGACAGGATCGCTATAGCTAAAGTCATCGGCGTATTTAACTTCGTAGCTGCCAAACTTTTTACCAGCCATAGTGTCTACCATACCTCGTAAGCGTTCCATGAGTTCGGTAGCGGGTTCTTTAGCTACTTCCTCATAGTCGTGACGAGAATAGAAATTACGTCCGTAAGTTTTCCAATGATCTTTGACGATCGCCTCTACAGATTCTCCCTTAACGGCTAAAATATTTAACCAGAACAATACTGCCCATAGTCCGTCTTTTTCGCGCACATGATTAGAACCAGTACCAAAGCTTTCTTCTCCGCAAAGAGTAGCCTTGTTTGCATCTAGTAAGTTCCCAAAAAACTTCCAGCCTGTAGGAGTCTCATAGCAACTGATATTGAGCTTGTCTGCTACCCTGTCTACTGCTTCACTAGTAGGCATACTGCGAGCAACTCCAGACAAACCGTCTTTGTATCCTGGAACTAAGGTGGCGTTGGCTGTTAATACCGCCAGACTGTCGCTAGGAGTCACAAAAAAATTATTGCCCAAGATCATATTGCGATCGCCATCTCCGTCGGAGGCAGCACCAAAATCAGGGGCATCTGGACTAAACATGATCTCTACTAGGTCATGGGCATAAACCAAGTTGGGGTCAGGATGTCCACCACCAAAATTTTCTAAAGGAACGCCATTTTGTACCGTTCCTGACTCTGCACCAAGACGTTTTTCAAAGATATCTTTGGCATAAGTACCTGTAACGGCGTGCATCGAATCAATACACATTCTAAAGTCATTTTTAATTAGCTGACGAATGCGATCAAAATCAAATAGAGACTCCATCAGACGCGCATAAGGCTCAACTGGATCGATAACTTCGACGCTCATTTCTCCCAAGCGAGTCACCGTTAGTTTGTCAAGATTAATATCATCCGCTTCTAAGATCTTGTAGCTATCAATCTTTTTAGAATGTTCAAAGATAGCTTCGGTAACCTTTTCAGGTGCAGGGCCTCCGCTAGTGATATTGTACTTAATCCCAAAATCTCCTTCAGGGCCACCTGGGTTATGGCTAGCAGAAAGAATAATACCGCCATAAGCCTTGTATTGACGGATAATTGCTGAAGCAGCAGGAGTAGACATTATCCCAGCTTTCCCTACCAAAATGCGTCCAATTCCGTTACCAGCAGCCATTTTCATGATGATTTGGATTGCCTCACGGTTGTAATAACGACCATCGCCACCCAAAACTATAGTTTGCCCTTCACAATCATCTAAAGAATTAAAAATTGATTGCACAAAATTTTCTAAATAGTGAGGCTGTTGAAAAGCTTGAACAGACTTACGTAATCCTGATGTACCTGGCTTTTGATCCGCAAAAGGAGTTGTGGAGACAGTATTAATGTTCATAAAGATATCTGAGAAGTAGGGCTTTGATAAGGATTGATTTAAATTGCATCTTCCTAACTGTATTACTGCGATCGAGTAAGGCATAGTCTGCTGCTTTACCAAAATGCAGCAAATACAAATATTAAAGAAATATTATCTTAATCTTACAGGGCGACAGGAACTCAGAGGTTATCAACAGCTACCAAAATTCTTAACTTTTTTGCAATTGGCTTGAAAATTAGCAGCTTATCAATGGTTAGTTCAATAGCCAGAAACCTAATGCCTTAGGGAATAAGCTTCAGTAAATCCGTAACCCCTAGATCGACTCCCTGCTGATTGATTAAAGTAGAAACTTGTCCTCGATGATGAGTTTGATGGTTGAAAAAATGCTGGATTAACTGACCAAAGTTTTTATTATATAGATTTCCTTTAGTATCAGAGTATTCAAGACTATGTTCCAAATCTGCTGGTGCAATTTCTTGACACCATTGAATAATAGTCCGATCCAATTCTTGTCTTAATTTGTTTAGCGTTTCGATATCATTAGCTACCAACTGATCTAACGCTGTATAGCTAGATAATTTTGGTAAACTGCTTAAACTTGGATATTGCTGAGGATGTTGAGAAAATCTTCTCAGCCAAATAATATCTGCCACCCAGATATGATTGAGCGTGCCAAAAATTGAGCCAAAAAATGCTCCTCGATCTTGCTGACTTGCCTCATTCCC
>JBBSPC010000240.1:0-4774 GCA_038259125.1 Chroococcales cyanobacterium
ATTGACTGGAGATTTACTACTCAAGATGCACGCCTAAAACTTAAGCAACTTTATCCATCAATTAATCATTGACAGACTACTAGGGAGTTACGTTAAATCTGGAAACATATATATTCTTCCAGATTTTATGTACTGCCAAGAAAGGCTGATTTATACCAAAATCGAAGTAGAAGAGCAATCTATTGTTATTAAATCTTCCAATTCTGAAAAATTCATTAGTGAAACGACAACCAACTTAAGACGGGACAGTAGGCAGGGTAAAAGTTTTGGGCTTGGATGATTTTCTTGACTTTCTGGGCTGAGGTAATTCAGCAATATTTTTAACCAGATATTCAAACAAGTCAGGAAATTGCTGACCAAACAATCTCTCGACAGCAGTAGTGCCATCATTTCATTTTAGAGAGAAATTATGAATAATAGTCGAGACTTGTAATCGCTTAGAGGATAATCCTCGTCGGTTGTGATGAACTTGAGATAAATATCCAGGTAGTCCTTCCACCGCCGAGGAAGAACGTTGAAACTGGCTCACCATCCAAATCGCCCAATTCCACCATTGTTCTCGATCTAACTTACTGAGGTCAATGGTAACTGGATGTTGTTCAAAAAATGCTAAAGCTTTGATGTAGGCTGCATTATAATCATTTCTTAGATGAGAATTTTTGGTACGTTGACCTTGCTGTTGCCAATACACTGCTCGAAGCAAATACTCTTTAACCCAGAGAATCACATTCGCCTCCTGCTGGTTGTCAGCTAAACATTGGTCAACCCAAAACCACCAAAGCTCGACGATTGGTGATCAAGATTGAATTTGGTTTGTCAATTTTCTGATACCATTACGAGGATCTTGTAATTTGCTTTTCTAATCGAGTATTTAAACAGTTAAGTTCAAAGCCGTTGTCCTAACCCCATTTCAATCATGTCTGCCAAAACTAAAGAGGCAAACCAACTAGACAAAATAAATCGTGCTGAAAGATTATTGACTACCATTGCTGCCTTGGAACAGCAGATTAAAGATATCTTCGCTTCAGGAGAAGTAGCTTTGAATGGTTGTCACTTGGCTCGTTATCAAGCGCGAGGTCAATACAAGGCTTACTGGTACTATAAATTACAAGCCAAGCAACCAATTTTTTCCTTCTAAAAAAGAGTCAGGCAAACTTTTTCGTTATCAGCATTTGGGAGCGGCGGTTACAGAGTCTCATGTTCAAGGAGTAATGATGGTTATCAGAAGAAATCAAATTGATGAGCTTCAAAAATCGATTGACGCTCTTCGAGACAGTTGGTCAGATTTATAGTCATTCTAAATAATTTCCATATGATTTAACGATGTCATCAAGGGAAATATCAGGAGCGGAATAAATACGTCTTTTTTTGAGAATGGCAAAGTCTTGTTCGATACGATTAAAATCAGGTGAATAGGTTGGTAAGAACAAAACTTGATGACCCGCTTGTTCGGCAATGCGAAACACATCTTCCTGGCGATGAAATGCCGCATACATGCGGGCTAGCCCTTTGTCAAGAATTAAAGTGGAGTTTGGTTTCAATTCAGGAATTAGATGCTTTTCGAGCCATTGATTGAACCATAAAGCATTAGTGCTTCCTTTGAAAAGAACTGGTGCCAACAACTCTCTGCCTCTGCTTGCTCCGTCTTTACGCTGAGGAAACCTCAGCGCAGGCGGTGCGCTTTTTCCAGCTATTAGACTCGTTCTAGTTCCTCTTTTGCCATTGCGATCGCCGTAAGTTTTTTGTCCCCGTTTTGACCAGCTATAAGGACGATAGACATATTCTTCAAAGCCTGACTCATCCAAATAAACTAAATTGCTCGACCCGTCAAGAATGACAATTTTACGTAAATTTCTCAGAAAGCTGATTCGCTGACTATGCTTACTTTCGCTGTATTTCAGCGTTTTGTCTTGGTGCGCATTCCCTTGCGCCTGACGGCGACGCGGGGTCGCACCGCTTTTTACGAGTTAACTTCATTTGCTTCTGGGCATACCCAATAGCACTCGTATGTACTCCAAAATATTGCGCCCTTTCTCTCAACAAAGCATCTGGATTTTCTCGAATATGTTTTGCAAGTGCTTTCCAGTCTAGTTTTCGCTTTCTTCCAAGTTGTGGTGCTGGAGTTAAATTATTTCTTCCACACCAATTATTCACACACCATAGACTTACCTCGTATCTTCTTGATGCTTCGGCTTTTGAGCCTCCCACAGCTACAAACTTCACTACCCGATGAATGCAAATCTACACTATAAGTCATCTAACCTAAATTAATTTCTTAGCTAGTTTATATTATTTTATATGTTTCCTATTTAGAATGACTATAACTCTCTTCTGTCACTCTAGGCAGAGGAGTAGTAAAAGTCATCCCAAAAATAGACTAGGTATCGTAGAGAATCAAACTCATTCATGAAAGCAATAAGCCTCGGAAATCCCCAAGAAAGTTGAGGGATTGGAAAAACTTTAAGCCAGCGCATTATCAAGTTAAAACTAATAGAAGGTTGCAGAATTAAACGAAGATTATTAAGCAGATTCTTCCAACCTTTGCCTTCATCCCACCAATCATGTTGTTTGAACTTTTTTTCAATAGTTGTTACTGAAGGATTGAAGCTTTCACTATGAAGTGACACCATTAAATAAGCAGACATGACCAATTCCCACCATTTTTGAATTCCCTCGTAATTGGTAAGGCGAAAATCTGCCCAACCTAATTCACTTTTGCCTGCCGACCGAGCTTGAATGCATTCAAGCTCGCAAGCGGCAGGTCGCATTCCGCGACTTTGCTTAAATCCGTACTCTATCCAAGCTCTTATTTTGTAAATATTACCTACTTCTTGATATTTTATTTGTGGAATATCGGTCATAATAAACCAAGTTGCATCTGAAGGGATTGTTTCTTTATCGGTTGTTATTTCCCAGTATTGTTTCTGCCTTCTTTTTCCGTAAATTATCTCTCTGATATATCTTATTTCGGTCTTGCCATCGCTGCGATTATGCTTAAAGGCTCGCCATTTATTGGCTCTTACTCTCTGCCCTTTTGGTAGCCAGACTCCATGATTACTGCGTATTCCTACTGCATAGTCTATTTTTAATCTTTCGATTACTCTCAGAAAATTGCTGACGCTTTCGACCTAAAGACTGTCAGCCAATATTCTTTTAATTTTAAATCCTACTTCGGTGAGTTCTTTGACTATTTTAGCCTGACTGCCTGACACATCTCAGTAAAAGTTAATTGGAATGGCATTTGATTTCTTGAATACGACTAAACCAAATAGCATCATAGTAGTGTTTCTTGGCTTTTTGAGAAGCAAAGCAAGGTTGAATATCTTGAGACAATAAAGTGGTGGGGACAAACAAGTCACGACCTTTGTGCAAAACCCCTTTGAGCCATCTTAAACCAATTTTAAGATAGCTAAGACCTCGCTTCCAATGAGGATCTACCTGAGTTCTAAGTCCTTTTAATTGAAGGGTCATCCCGTGACAAGTAGCAAATAAAAGAGCCAGTGCGACAATTAGATATAGGCGTTCAAGAGCGTTAGCATGACGAATTTTTGAGTCTTCCAACTGAAATACTCCTGATGAGCGAATCTAAAAAAAGCTCTTCTACACGGAAACGTAATCCGTATTGCCAAAGAGTTTGTAGAGATGGATTTTCATCCGTTATTACTGCCCAAGGTTCTTTCACTCCTCTAACGTTTGCCAAGACAATATTGCAACGATGTTCTCCATCAAGCCAGAGACCAACGTTATGATACAGAACCGCCTCGGCTTTTTTCGGCCAGAGATACTTTAATTCAATCGGATGTTTTCTGACCCCATGTAGAGTGACATCGCACGGTAATCGCAGACAGTAGTGCCAACTGCTATTTTGCAGCCAATTCACTAATTCGTGATTGGCAAAACCACGGTCAGCCAAGAGCATAATATCCGAATAACTAGATAGTAATTTCTCTGCTAATCTCAACATCAGTTTGTATTCGACAAAAGCGACTGTTGAACTTTTATGTTCGAGCACCTTCCAGAGAAATGGTACTGCCCTTCCACCGCCAACAATTGAAAGGTGAATGATGCAAAATCGATTCCAGAGCATGGTTGTATCTAATGCCAGATAAAGGCGTTGAGAGTGCCAGTTTTTGATCGCCCCTAGAACTAGCGGTACATACAAGCTTCTGACTCGAATTCGTTGATTGCTCACAAATCTTTGCCATCTTCTCTCAAAACTTTGGGCTTTTATGGCACGACTAGGGATGTAACATTCCCATTCGCTCAGACTAATTTTACCGCTACAGATTAGACCATAGATCATCCAAGCGAGAGCTTTTAGATGACGTAGGTCTCGATATTTGCTGTGTTGCGAGGCAGCGCGTTGGGCGGGTCAGTTGCGGCTAAAGCCTTACTCGACTTGAAGCGACTGCCGAGGGCGACTTAGCAAACTGAACAGTTGATTATAAAATGGGGCAGAGATAGACATGAAACATTGGCTTAAAAACTTCTATTTTTAGCTAATCATGAATACTCGCCCTTTTCTTGTCCATGACCATATATCAATGCTTTTACCTACTTGTGTCAGGCAATCAGGTCTGTAACTATATTTAAATAAAAACGAGTATTTTTTTATTATGCGTACAATAAATAGTTTAACGTTTGGGCGCATTATCAAAAGCGTTGGCGATCGCATACCAAGCCAGTTTGCGATTTAGTTGAGCGTCCAAAGGTAAAGGTCGCTGAAGAGTACCATCTTGACGAGATTCAGCTTGTATCCAACTATAGCGATCGC
>JBBSPC010000241.1:0-4763 GCA_038259125.1 Chroococcales cyanobacterium
TCAAACGCCGTTGCTATGGCATTTTTGATGTAGATCGTCTTTTTCAACGACTCACACTCGACATTCATGGCTCTGAAATATTTAATTTTACTTGACCTCCACCATATTTAGTGTTTCCCACGAGAATTCCAGAAGAGCCAAAATTAATGATTCCCCTAGTCCCAACGGTGCGCTTTCCCTTGCGCCTAGATGCGGAAGTGCGCCTTTCTGTCGAACCATGCGCGGGGGTCGCACCGCTAGTCAGCCTCTACCATCCCATGAAGGTGCAATGCTTAATTTTTGGCTATTGTTATTAAGTTGTTCTAGGGCAAAAACTTTGCGTTTCTACACAAGTTAACCTATAACTGTAACCAATAGCTGGGATTGAAAAAACAAACCGCAATTGTACTACATTTTGTTCAAAAATAAAGATGATAATCATAAATCTATTGACTATTATTATGTACAAAAATTAAATAACATTTTTAGAATTAAAAGAAATTTAAAGTAAATTTTAAAAGCCCAGTTAAAGGCATAAGTTAGATAAAGCTATATTCTATCCACTATGCGATCGCGTGAGGAAGCAAAAAGATGAAGATTTTAGTGCTAGCTTGGGAATTCCCTCCTCGTATAGTGGGGGGGATAGCTCGTCATGTAGCAGAACTATATCCAGAAGTAATTAAGCTAGGACACGAAATTCACCTCATCACCGTTGAATTTGGTTCTACTCCCAGATATGAAATAGTTGAAGGTATTCATTTGTATCGTTGTCATGTTGCCCACGGCAACGATTTTTTTCATTGGGTTGCCAACATGAACGACAGCATGGGTTGTATTGGGGGAGAGTTATTAACTAAACATGGCGATTTCGATCTAATCCATGCTCATGATTGGTTAGTAGGAGATGCTGCGATCGCTCTTAAGAATAACTTCAAAATTCCGATTGTCGCCACGATTCATGCCACGGAATACGGACGCTACAACGGTATCCATACAGTAAAGCAACAATATATTAACGGCAAAGAAAAACTATTGGTACACGAAGCATGGCGAATTATTGTCTGTAGTCAGTATATGCGCCAGGAAATTCAGCGTGTATTCCAATCTCCTGAAAATAAACTTGATGTAATTTACAATGGCATTCGTCCTGAAAAAAAGCATCATAATTTTGAGCGAATAAAATTTCGTCGTCGTTTTGCCAACGATCGAGAAAAAATTGTCTATTATGTAGGGCGCATGACCTATGAAAAAGGCATTTCGGTATTACTAAATGCTGCACCTAAAATACTTTCAGAATTAGCCAACAATGTAAAATTTGTGATTATCGGTGGCGGAAATACTAGCCATCTTAAGTACCAAGCTGATTATTTAGGTATTGCCGAACAATGTTACTTTACAGGATTTATGTCAGATACTGATTTAGATAAATTTCAGACAATTGCTGATTGTGCAGTGTTTCCTAGTTTATACGAACCTTTTGGCATTGTGGCATTAGAAAGCTTTGCTGCTCGTGTGCCTGTGGTGGTTTCTAATACTGGTGGTTTACCAGAAGTAGTGCAGCACAATTATACAGGGATTATTACTCAAGCCAACGATGTTAATTCTCTAACCTGGGGCATTTTAGAAGTGCTAAACAATCCTGCTCATTCCCAGTATTTAGTTGAAAATGCTTATAGATCTATAGCCAAGCGTTTTAGCTGGGATGATTTAGCCAAGCAGACGATTGTAGTCTATAACCAAGTCTCCAAAGAGCGATCGCAAGTTAAATGGTAATGTTGCTAATTTATTATTATCTTTATATGTATAGGTGGGAAAGGCGATCGCTTTACTGTGTTATCAAATCAAAGATCATGATGCTAATAAGTTGATATTAAAACTATGCAGTTTCAATTAACCAAAGTTTTTACAGGCTAGATAGAGCGAAAATTCTCTATCATTATCATAGGGAGTAATTTAAACCTATGACTGCATTGATTGAAAATAGACCATTATTAAAACAACCCGATCGCCTTGAAGTCCGTCTTAAAGAAATACCCCCCGAACCTGGGGTATATTTTATGCGTAGCGGGAATGGGGATATTTTATATATCGGCAAGTCTAAGAAATTGCGATCGCGAGTTCGTTCTTATTTCCGTGACTCTCAAAAGTTGAGTGACAGAATTGCCATGATGGTGCGTCAGGTAGCAGAGATTGAGTTTATTGTTACCGACACCGAAGCCGAAGCCTTGGCATTAGAAGCTAACTTAGTTAAAAAACATCAGCCTTACTATAATGTACTGCTCAAGGATGATAAAAAATATCCTTATGTGTGCATTACCTGGTCAGAAGATTATCCCCGCATCTTTATTACCCGTAAACGTCGAGCAACTAAACAGCGCGATCGCTATTATGGTCCTTACGTAGATACTCGTTTGCTGCGCTATACTCTGCATATCATTAAGCGTGTGTTTCCGCTGCGTCAGCGTCGCCAGCCCTTATTTAAAGATCGCCCTTGTCTCAATTACGATATGGGTAGATGTCCTGGGGTGTGTCAGTCTTTGGTTACTTCTGAAGAATATAAAAAGATCGTTCAAAAAGTGGCGATGGTCTTCCAGGGAAGGAGTGAGGAACTAGTTGATACTATATCGTCGCAGATGGAAAAGGCGGTAGAGAGACTAGACTTTGAAAGGGCTGCTCAACTACGGGATCAAATTAAAGCTTTACAGAATCTTACTGCCGATCAGAAAGTCTCCTTACCTGATGATACGGTTTCCCGTGATGCGATCGCTTTGGCAACCGATGACAAACACTGCTGTATTCAATTATTCCAGATTCGAGCAGGTAAATTAGTCGGACGCTTAGGCTTTTTTGCTGATGCGAGATCGGGTACGCCTGGGGCAATTTTACAGCGGGTGTTAGAAGAACATTACACTACTGTAGAAGCAGTGGAAATTCCCACCGAAATCTTAGTACAGCATGAATTACCCGAAGGAGAAATGCTGACAGAATGGTTGACTAATCAAAAAGCCAAAAAAGTTAGTTTGGTTAACCCCCAAAGACAGGTCAAAGCCGAACTAATTGAAATGGTGGAACGCAATGCCAACTATGAATTAGAACGAACTCAAAGAGTAAGCGCTCGCAATAATCAAGCTTTACAAGATTTGGCAACTATTCTCGATTTACCCGAACTGCCTAAACGCATTGAGGGTTATGATATTTCTCATATCCAGGGATCAAACGCGGTAGCTTCTCAAGTTGTTTTTGTGGATGGTGTACCCGCCAAACAACATTACCGCCATTACAAAATTAAAAATCCCGATGTCAGAATTGGACGATCTGATGATTTTGCCAGCATGGCAGAAGTAATTGGTCGTCGCTTTCGCAAGTATGCTCAGAATCCCCCTCTATCAAGGGGGGTTGTAGAGGATCGAGATTTTCCTGATGTGGTGATGGTTGATGGTGGCAAAGGACAATTATCTTCGGTGGTCAAAGTACTGCAAGATATGAACCTTTTAGAGGCTGTAAAGGTAGTTAGTTTGGCAAAAAAAAGAGAAGAAATCTTTTTGCCAGGAGAAACAAAACCATTAGATACGGATGCAGAACAATCTGGAGTACAGTTACTCAGAAGGGTGCGGGATGAGTCCCATCGTTTCGCCGTCAGCTTCCATCGTCAACAACGTTTAAAAAGTAGTCGGCGATCGCGCTTAGAAGAAATTCCAGGCTTAGGGTTTAATCGTCAAAAGCAGTTATTAGCTCATTTTCACTCAATTGACTATATTCGTGAGGCATCAGTAGACAAGCTAACTGAGGTTTCAGGGATCGGTCAAAATTTGGCACAGGAAATTTATAATTACTTTCATCCCAATCCGTAAAAGCTAGTTCTTAAATTGATATAGTATCGAACAATTTGTCGTCAGGAATGATTGTATTTGCTATTTACAAAATACCTTTAGTTTGACAATTTAAAACACTATAATTAAAAAATTTATAGCGAATTATTCCAAATTTTATTGGCATATATTTAAAATAAATTGCTAACTACAGTTATAAAGCGATCACTTTATAGATGATTTGTACTTTTTATTAGCAAACTTTAAGCAAAAAGCTGTCAAGTTATTCAAAACTATATCTTTAGTTATATGAATGAGTTGGTAATAAAATATACATTAAATTGAAAGTTTAATTTATATAGTTGATTGCTGTAAACTTGTTATCAAAAATCAAAAAGTATTTAAGATTATTAATTACTAAAAATAATTTTTTTAGAGATAGATATGTATCTAATTATAGTTGGTGCGGGTGCTGTGACCAAACAGCTAATTGCAACTGCCCAAGAGCAAGGACACAAAATTGCTGTAATCGAAAAAAAAACCGATCGCGCTAGGGAAATTATGCAAGAGTTTGACGTGCAGGTATTTCATGCTGATATTGCTGAAGGTGGGGTTCTTGAAGAAGCAGATGTAGATAATGCTGATGCAATTATTGCCACCACAAGAGACGATTCGGTTAATTTGATGGCAATGATTTTAGGCAAAAACCATAATGTCAAAAACTTAATTACTTTATTGCAAGAAAAAAAGCATTGCGCTGTGTTTGAAAATTTGGGTTTTCAAGTTCTTAGCGATCCTGAAAGGTTGATAGCCCAAAAATTATACAGCTTAGTAGATTACGCCTAGTGTGAATTAGGAAAAAAGGAGGAAAAGACAGAAGATGAAAGTTATCAAGCTGTCCATCTAAATATCTTTCCTCATGAATAGCATAGACTTTGAAAGCCTATTAGTCATAGTTTTTGTCCTTGTAGATGA
>JBBSPC010000242.1:0-4625 GCA_038259125.1 Chroococcales cyanobacterium
ATGTAAAAGCTTAGTCAAGAATTTTGAGCGTACACTTGTTCGTTCCAATGCCAAGCTCAAGCTATGTTTTATTCGGCTAATGCTTAAAAGATTGGCTATAGCAACAGTCCCATAAAAAGATCTCAAATGGGTTCTATAGTTAGCTTTCTCCAAGTAAAACAGTTTGCTACAGTACCTAATCCGAAGATTATGGTGCTAAAGATTGTAATTATTATTTTATCATTACGAGAAATTTGAGATAATCTAGTCCAAACAAATAGAGGAATAGTAATGAGTAAAGAAATACAATTAAAGCTCCATGCTCGACTAATTCTTAACCGACTTCTACCATAAAGAAATAGTGAAACCATGCGTTCGCTGGCGTAATTGTAGACATAGGTTAATGCTTGATGATATTCCTCATTAGTAGCAAAAATCTTTAAGCGAAGTTTTTTGTTCCAGTTATCAAAAATTGAATCAGCTATGCGATCGATTACTATCCCAAGTAAGTAAGTTATTGATATTAAGGGTATTAGCATTGTTGACGATGTTATTTTCTCCCAAGAAATCCACCCATAACCAAAGATGCTCATTACAGTAAGCATTAAAGCCAATAGTGTTCCTACACCAATGACAACAAGCTCTACAAATAAATTAGTTGTATTCATTCAATAGCCAGCAATCGCTCAATTAACTTACCTAATATACTTTAGTTCTAATTTTTCTTCATAAGCGCGATCGCAAATTACCTGTCTTACTTCTAAGAAACTATCCTAGATAAACAATCCCACATCAACAGAGAAAAATTCAGCTAAAGCTTTTGCCTGTGCTTTGCTAATAGAGCGTTTACCATTAACTACTTCCGATACCACACCTCTCGAACCAATTACACCGACTAAATTTTCCTGCTTAATACCCGACGATTCCATTAGATGCAGCAGCATAGAATGGGGTGTCCCTTCATCCAGGGGATAATTTTCGTCCTCAAATTTTTCAATTAAAGTAACTAATAATTCGAGGATCGCATCTTCCTCGTTACTGCGATTGGCTTTGTGTTCCAATTCCTGTGCCAATTCAATAGCGCGATCGTTTTCCGCCTCGGTTTCAATTACTTTGGGTTGATATTTAGCTAGTAACTGGGCGTAGTCTGAGGGGTTAATAGTAAGGGTCATTTTTCCATTTATCCTTATCGTACTCGGCATGAGTTAAAACGTACTTGATATAAATTCTTTGATGCTCGTAAATAATATCGACAACTAAACGATAGCGATTGCCTTTGATGTTGAAAACGGTAAAGTTACCAACGGCTTCGGCGGTTTTGTAGATAGCTTGGACTTCGGTTAAGTTTTGCCATTGGGCTTTGCTGGCAACTCTGTACCAGTCATAAAGAGCATCGCAAGTTGAACCATGGGATTTACAGTAATCGCGGAGAATCTTTCGACTAATAACACGCACATTGGTTAACTAAATTTAGATATACTTCTATGTTCTCTAATTGAGAATAAAATGTCAACCTATTTAGTTATAAATTAGCGGTTTAAACAAAACATCCCAAATAAAAAAGGTACAGTAAGCTTATTACCGATCGTGATATCGGAAATAAGTCTTTCCAATCTAAGTAGACAAAAACTGTAAAGAGTGAATAAACAAATCGTGTTTCAAATCAAGATCGACAAAGATAGAGCGTAAATAATCGAAGCCATAACGGAAAATGCTTTTAGCTAATCTTCCCTGTTTTTTAATCTTGAGCGGTTGATGTTGATGCAACCGTTCTCCTGTTTTAATCGCCCAACAAAGAGCCGCGATAGAGATATTTTGATTTACCATTGATCTTGATATAAGTCTCGTCTGCTTTCTACGAGTCATTTGTAGATCTCAAATGCTTTCGACAACGTTTATTAATCTGAGGCGAATAAATCATTACCCACCGATAGATTGTTGTATGAACAACTGATAATCCTCGCTCACGCATCATCTCCTCTAAGTTGCGATAGCTCAATGGATAACGCAAATACCAACGAACATTCAACAGAATAATTTCAGGCAGAAAATGTCGCCATTTAAAAGGTGATTTTAAATTCATTGATGCTGGTTTTCAACAGTAATTATATACTACTGTATTCTTGTTTTAATTTCCTGCAACACTACCCTTAAAAGCTGACCTTGACGAGTTGCTTGTTTGAATTTTTCCGATTCTCTGATGGTAGGAAGTACGGGAGCGCGATCGGCAAATTCTTTCATGGCAGCGATATTATCTCTACTTTCCAATGTTTGAGTTCTTCCTACCCATCGATCGCAGTCTTAAAGAATAATCTATTAATTTATAGATATTATGGTTTATATAAACTGTTAATTATATAAACAAGTAATAAAAGCTTTCTGCTCATTAAAGGATCATTGTGTACATTGTTTAAACTCGATGAGCGTGAGTACAGAATTAAACAATGTAGAAGCTATGCTAATCTTTAATTGCACGTTGTTGACTAGTTACGATGAGGACGGTGTACACATAGATTATCTGAAGTATTTTAAACAATGTGAAAGCCATGCTTAATATAAAGTTGTCATTGTTTAATTTGCTTTTATTGTCAAACGGGGTCGCGAAGCGATGCCTATTGTTTGACTTCGCGGGGTCGCAAATGAGCTAGTTGGAGTCGAGAGAGATGAGCGAAGAACAAACAACTGGCTAGAGAAAGTAAATTAGCCTGAATTTGCCACCATTTTTGAGGCGGTTCTTCCATCTGTACATTGTTGACACTTAATTACCATGAGGACAGTGCACATGTATAGTATTAAACAATGAAGAAGCGATCGCCTAATATGAATTCTGTTGTTGACACTTTCATATTTTTGTCAACAACTTTTACTTACGCTAACAGACTAAGGTTGATTTTCTACTGGGGCGATCGCTTTTGCTTAGTTTAAGGCGATCGTGATGAGCCTAAGAAATAAGTTTGCCTCCAGGCTTAAAAAACTGGAAAGCTTGAGTAGTATAATAAAAAACACTATTGTTACTGAAATGAGGATTGGCGAGGTTGCGATCGTAAATAGGGTGGGGTTGGATACTCAAAAAATCATCACCAATTAGATTGAAATCTCTCACCTTGTTGAAGTTTTAGAGCTGGTTGTAATAGAGGATGAATCTCAAAACAATACTTTTTTATTCACACCAAATCGTGCGTTCGCAGTTGCCAAATCATCAGAACCAGCAGAGGGCATGAGTAAATAAATTATAGAAAGGGCAGTTGTATAAGCTCTAAAGGATTCCGTTTCGCATCCGAGCGCGTAATTTTGGAAGACAATGAGTATTCATCAAAGAAGAGAATTTTGAGTGAAATTTATTTTAAAACTGAAGGCGATCGCGGTAGTAATGAAAAAAATTATAGATGAAAATTTGTGAGGTTCGTATACGTTATCGTTCTTCAAAAAGTTGCTTTTTCATCTTTTTAAAATCGACTTTGCATATATAGAATTGGAGCGTGAAATATACAAAAATTTGCTTTTGAGTATTTTTTCATTTTTGACAGTGTATAGGGTGTGGGGGGAGGCAATCGAGGAACGCGCCCTATGGTTCTCAGATATTGACGAGCATGGAAAAAAGTTGAGAAATAAACGCGATCGCACTTCAGCAATAGGACGATCGCCAAGAATAAAATTAATTAATTAACCAAGTATGCGCTCGAATAATTGTGAGGTCATGTGAATTTTTTTCAGCCTTGATTCGATTATTCTAGATTTGGTCATTTTTTCTCCTCATGTAAATTTGATTGAAAATTAAAATATTTAACTAAACAATCTCAATACCAAAATGTTGTGCTGCTGTTTTCCAACTGTGAGGATACCAAGCCTTAAGATGCTGTAGGGTATAGCCAGTCAAATCTCGTGCAGAATAAATAGGAAGTCGGCTTTTACTTTCTTCTACTGGTTGCCGTGGTACTTGATAAAGAAAAACAGCAGTAGTCGATTTGATTAATTCAAAATTAGCCTCAACACGATCCAAAGCCGAATTAACTTGAGAATCATGATATCGATCGACAATAGCCAGAACGCGAGAATTAATATTGATGCCAAGGGAATTAAAACGTGCGGCTAAACGAGGCGAAATATTTTTGGTGTTGAGATGAGAAGATTTAAGGAAACGAAGTTTCATATATAGAAACAAAGACCACTAACAAAAAAGAAACAACAAAGATAAAACAAAGAAAGATTGCTGCTGCCCAACCAAAAAAAGCTGTAGAGAGAGAAAATAGCCCAAAACAGGGATTGACTATTCAGACCAGTTAAAGGCTTCTACTAGTCAAAATACCTTCAAATCAGAACAGAAAAAGTCAAATATCAATTTGCTCGAATAACTTAGCTGCTGATTCAACGAATGGTTCTCGCTCTAAAAGAAAGTCTAAAATTACCTGCACTAATTGCCAACGATCGCGCTTTAGGTAAATCTAGAAGCTGCTTTTGTAGTTAAGGTTTAAAATTAATCGTCTCGTCTAGAAAATTAAACAATGTCAAAGCCATAGCTAGTATTCGGTTGTACGTTGTGGACTCACTACGAAGAGGACGGTGTACACAAAGATTATTTAGAGTGTTTTCAACAACGTCAAAGTCATGCCTAGTGTTCGGTTGTACGTTGTTTAATTTGCTTGTGA
>JBBSPC010000243.1:0-4525 GCA_038259125.1 Chroococcales cyanobacterium
GATGTAAAAGCTTAGTCAAGAATTTTGAGCGTACACTTGTTCGTTCCAATGCCAAGCTCAAGCTATGTTTTATTCGGCTAATGCTTAAAAGATTGGCTATAGCAACAGTCCCATAAAAAGATCTCAAATGGGTTCTATAGCGCGATCGCGGATGCCCTAAGAAAATTGGTGCAGCAACTGCTTGGCGAACTAGAAGACCTGGTGCAACAGTGGCGATCGCAACTTCTATCGGCTTTAGGAAACAACGGACAAATCATTATTGAGGTCATCCCAGAAGTTGAGTTAATTATTGGCAAGCAACCACCCGTAGCCGAAGTTGGCGCAACTGAAGCTCAAAACCGCTTCAATCGGATTTTTCAATCGTTCGTGCGGGTGTTTTGTGACAAGGAACACCCTCTGGTAATTTTTTTAGATGATTTGCAGTGGATCGACTCAGCGACGCTGAAGTTAATCGAGTTGATGCTACTAGATGAGCAAACCCAATTTTTATTTTTAATCGGGGCATATCGAGATAATGAAGTAAATTTTACTCATCCGTTGGCATTAACATTAGAAAGACTGCGAAAACAAGGAGCAGTTATTTAGGAAATTTCCCTAACAACTTTAACTTTGCAACCGCTGAGTCACTTGATCGCCGAGACGCTACATCACAATCCTGACACTGTTCGTTCCTTAGCTGAATTAGTGCTGCATAAAACTGAGGGCAATCCTTTTTTTGTCAATGAATTTTTGAGGATGCTGTATAGCGAAAATTTGTTGTCCTTTGATACTGAAAAGTTAAGCTGGCAGTGGAGCATTGCTCAAATTCAAGCTCAAAATATCACCGATAATGTTGTGGAATTGATGCTGGTTAAGTTAAAGAAACTGCCAGATCCCACACAACAAATGCTTCAGTTAGCGTCTTGTGTTGGGGCTGATTTTAATCTAGATACGTTATCGATTGTTTGTGATAAATCACCTCGATTAGTTTTCCTGGACTTATTCGCAGCTATAGAGGATGGATTAATTAAACCTGTATCCGAACTAGATGAAGACTTGTTAGTTCGAGAATATAAATTTTTGCACGATCGCGTCCAGCAAGCTGCCTACGCCTTAATTGATGAGGCACACAAACAAGTTGTGCATCTCCAAATTGGTCGCAGTCTACTCGAAAAAACCTTAAGCGAGCAACAATCAGAGCGACTGTTTGAAATTGTCGATCATCTCAATTCTGGAATTGAGCTTGTTATAAACCAATCCGAACGTCATGAAATTGCCAGATTAAATTTACTTGCAGGTCAGAAAGCAAAAGCAGTGATCGCCTATAACGTCGCCAAAAAATATTTAGCTACAGGCAGAGCATGGCTAGCAGCTTCTAGCTGGCAAACTAATTATGACCTTACATTAGAGCTATATTTAGAAACAACAGAAGTTGAGTTTTTGTGCGGCGAGTTCGATTTGGTAGAATCCTGGGCAGAGATCGTTCTCCAAGAAGCTACAACAATTCTCGATACCGTAAAAGTTTACGAAGTCAAAATTCAAACCTGTATCGCCCAGGTTCAACTATTAACAGCCATCGATACTGCATTACAAATTTTACAGCAATTGGGAATTACTTTTCCAAAAACGCCCAGTCAGTCAGATATTCGCCTGGAACTAGATGCGATCGGGTCTTTGTTTAGAGAAAGATCGATTGGCGACTCGTTCCATTTGTCAGAAATGACCGATTCAGAAAAGTTGGCAGCAATGCGAATTCTATCTAGCATCACGATCGCTGCTTATATTGCCGATTCCGATCTGATGCCCCTCCTCACAGCTAAACAGGTCAAATTGTCAATCGAGTTTGGCAATGCTTCTGTGTCTCCCTTTGCTTATGCCACCCTTGACATGATTCTTTGTGGGAGGGCAGACATCGAGTCTGGCTATGAGTTTGGACAGTTAGCTCTAAAGTTATTATCACAGTCGAATACCGATGCACTGAGAGCTAGGACATTATTTATCGTCTATAACTGCATCATTCACTGCAAAAAACATATTAGAGACATATCCCAGCCCTTATTAGAAGCCTATCAAATTGGATTAGAAACTGGAGATCTAGAGTTTGCTGCCTACTGCGTTCATAATCTATGCTTTCAACCCTATCTTACTGGAAAGAAATTAGTAGAACTTGCAGGTGATCTAGCAATATATGGTAAGGCAATTTGTCAAATCAAACAAGAAGTAGCTCTGAGCTGGACTCAAATATTTCAGCAAGCGATCGCCAATTTGAGGGGATGCTCGACTAGTCCTTATTGTCTAATTGGCGAATTCTACAATGAGGAGAATAAACTACCACAACACGAAACCGTCAATGATGGAATTGCAATTTTTGATGTTTATTACAATAAACTTTTCCTATGCTACCTATTTTCTGAATATTCCCAGGCAGTTGAAAACTCAGCCTTAGCGTCAAGTTATTTAAGCAGAATCACAGCCACATCCCTCGAGCCTTTATACTACCTCTATGATGCTCTGGCAAAGCTGGCTATCTATCCCACCAGCAGTGACCAAGTACGGTCAGAAATCTTAGATCGAGTCGCGATTAACCAGGAAAAAATGAAGCGATGGGCAGATTATGCGCCGATGAATTATTTGCATAAATATCATCTGATACAGGCAGAGAGGACACGAGTTTTAGGTCAGTTGTTTGAAGCAGAAGATTTATACGAACGAGCCATTCGAGGTGCTAAAGATAATTGCTATCTCCAAGAGGAAGCATTAGCTTACGAATTGGCTGGAAAACATTACTTGGCACGAGATCGAGAAAAAATGCCCAAACTTACATGAAAGAAGCTCACTATTGTTATGAACGATGGGGAGCAATCGCCAAGGTTAAAGATTTAGAAACTCGCTATCCGCAGTTTTTTCTTCATACATCGGACAAACTTAACCCATTAATTCTTAAATCTGCTGAAACTACTTCTAATGGCTCGGAAATTGCTTTCGATCTAGCTGCGGTACTAAAAGCATCTCGAGCTATTTCTAGTGAAATCGAACTAGAGCGATTGCTTAATTCCTTGATGAAAATCTTAATCGAGAATGCTGGCGCACAAACTGGATTTCTAATTTTGGAAGATTCAGGAGAATGGGCGATTGAAGCTGCTTGCGAACTTAATGATGGTGAAAAAGTCTGTGCTACGCGTGTGCTGCAATCTATCCCTATTGCCAATCGTCTACCCGAATCGATTATCAATTATGTAATTCGGACTCACGAATCTGTCATTTTAAATGATGCCTCCCGCGAGGGAAATTTTGTTCATGACCCATATATTCAAAATAATCAAACTCGATCGCTCTTATGTTTGCCACTGCTGGATCGAGGTAAGCTCGTTAGCGTGTTGTATCTAGAAAATCAATTAGCAACTGGAGTATTTACACTCCTGCGATCGCAAGTGTGAAACCTGCTATCAACTCAAGCAGCGATCGCCATTGAAAATGCCAAACTTTACTCCAAGCTACGTGCCAGCGAAAGTAAGATGACTCAGTTTCTAGAAGCTGTTCCAGTGGGAATTGGAGTAGTAGATGCAACTGGTCGCCCTTATTACTTCAATCAACGGGCAATTCAGCTATTAGGTAAAGAAATCGATCCTTTCGTAACACCAGATCGACTTGCAGAAGTCTATCAAGTTTATTTAGCGGGAACGAATCGACCCTATTCAACTGAGAAAATGGCAATCATTCGTGCGTTGAGCGGTGAATGCACTCGAATTGACGATATGGAAATTCACCAAAATAATAAAACGATTCCGCTTGAGATGTGGGGAACTCCAGTTTTTGACGAACGGGGTAATGTGACCTATGCGATCGCAACTTTTCAAGACATCACCGAGCGCAAACAGGCAGAGCAACTCTTAGCAGAATACAATCAAACCTTGGAACGGCAAGTTGTCGAACGCACATTAGAACTAGAGAGAGAACAAGCAGCACTACAACAGAGCGAAGCGACCAATCGTGCCATGATTAACGCTATCCCCGATCTGCTAATTCAAATGAGTCAAGATGGCACTTATCTAAAAGTAGTCAGAAGCGGTAATTTTCAACCGTTCAATGCTCAGCAATTGAAAGCTGGCGTTAATATTTACAGCATTTTACCGCCTAGTATTGCTAGAGAGCGAATGGAGTACGTGCAAAAAGCTCTACAAACAGGTGAGTTACAGGTTTACGAACAGAAAATAGTAGATGAAGAGCGAGTTTACGATCAAGAAGTTCGGATTGTAGGGAATAGTGACGGTGAGGTTTTAGTAATGATCCGCAATATTCGCGATCGCAAACAGGCGGAAGAAGCTTCTATTTTAGAAGAGCGGAACCGCATGGCGCGGGAAATCCACGATACCCTAGCTCAAGCTTTTACCAGCATTATCGTTCACTTACAGCGGTTTGCAGGTTTAAGAGGGACAGTAGCAGCAGTGAGCGAACCAGTTACGCAAATGTTGAGGATTAATTAAATCCATCGCTATTTTTATCAGCAGATCGACCCTTTTGGAAGTCCTGGGAGAAAACTGTCTCA
>JBBSPC010000244.1:0-4499 GCA_038259125.1 Chroococcales cyanobacterium
AAGTTTAGTAACATCCTCTTTAGTTCGTGAAACAACCGAAACCGAATCACAAAACTACGGTTACAAATTCGGACAAGAAGAAGAAACATACAACATCGTCGCAGCACACGGCTACTTCGGTCGTCTAATCTTCCAATATGCATCCTTCAACAACAGCAGAAGTCTACACTTCTTCTTAGGAGCATGGCCTGTAATCGGCATCTGGTTAACAGCAATGGGTATCTCCACCATGGCGTTTAACCTGAATGGATTTAACTTCAACCAGTCGGTAATGGATAGTCAAGGACAAGTAGTCAACACTTGGGCAGACATCTTGAACCGAGCTAACTTGGGATTTGAGGTAATGCACGAACGTAATGCACACAACTTCCCTCTAGACTTAGCATCTGGCGATATTGCTCCTGTAGCATTGACTGCTCCTGCTATCAACGGTTAAAAGTTAAACAGAGTTATCTAACTCACTCATAGAATTTTAAAAAAGCGTTCTCGTTGCTTTATACAGGCGAGAACGCTTTTTGCTTTAAATAATATTCAGTCTCAATGGTAGTGTTGCAGGAACTTGAAATGAGAATACAGTAGTATATAGTTACTGTTTTAGATTCAAGCTTGATGAATCCAAAATCTCCTTTTAAGTGGCGACATTATCTACCTTCCATTATTCTTTTGAATGTTCGTTGGTATCTTCGCTATCCATTGAGTTATCGCAACTTAGAGGAGATGATGATGGAAAGGGGTTTGTCAATTGACCATACTACGATCTATCGTTGGGTGATGGCTTATGCACCTGAAATCAATAAGCGTTGTCGAAAGCATTTACGACCGACAAATGACTCGTGGAAAGTAGACGAAACTTACATCAAGGTTAATGGGGAATCAAAATATCTGTATCGTGCAATTGACAGTGACGGTCAAACCATTGATTTTCTCTTGACTGCCAAAAGAGATGCTATAGCTGCTAAACGATTTCTCACCAAAGCTCTCAATCACGGACATTCAGATGTAGTCAGAGTAATCAATACAGACAAGGCGAAGGCTTATCCCAAGGCTATCGAAGAACTCTCTGAATCTGGTTGATTACCCGAATCGGTTGAACATCGAGCAGTTAAATACTTGAACAATTTGATTGAACAGGATCATCGATATACGAAACAGCGGGTTATAACCAGTCAAAGCTTCAGAAATTTCTGGAGTGCTGGTCGTACTATCGCAGGATATGAATCGATGAATATGATTCGCAAGGGTCAAATCAAAAATGTAAACCGAGATGATATTTTAGGTCAAATTAAGTTCATTTATTCACTATTTGGGATAGCTGTGTAAATTTGGAGAAAAGACAGGTTAATTTGAAACTCTTCTCTTCTTTTATACTCTTATCCTAACTCTTTGCAACACTACCCTGGATGATTGACCTACCCAATCGAGGAGAAATATACACTATTTTCAACATTTATCTCGCCAAATACTTTCCGACTCAATTTACTTTTAATACTCCAATCGATAACGTCACCTGGACTACAGAGCAATGGCTAAAGCTTGTAAACAATACACCTTGGACTATGGAACAATGGGTAGAGCTAATTGATGAAGCAGAAGAATGTACTCCAGTAGAAATTGCCGATGTGGTCAAAACTTGTTTGACTGATTGGTACTGTAATCTTTCATCTGAAGAACGAAAGCGCGATCGCCTTTCACCCATAATTGATTTTGACTATTTGCTAAGTAAAGTCAGTCAGATAAACAAAGCCTCTGTTCGTGCATCAGAATCAATTCAGGCAATGCGTAATAATGCTTGGTTTGCCAAACCCGCATCCAAACCAGATACTAGCCCTTTTAAATTACCAGAAGAAGTCTTGTTAGGTGGTGGGTAAAGAGGTCATGCACGAGTCTGCCCTTTGGCTTCCCTTTGTTTGAGCTTTTTTGATAAAGGGATTATATCTTCTGAATTCACAATTTTTACTTTACCATTTTCGCCCTGAGCAATAGGCTCGCCTTTGATTCGATGCTGTTCAATTGTCTCATCTACAGCTTTTTGAAACAATGGGTCTCATATAGTAGATAGCTTATCGGGAATAAAATTGTTCATAATCGATCTGCAATAATTTGCTGCCAAATTTGTTGTTGATAAACTATTGTTAGTTGGTTTAGAGGCTTTTCCGCTATTTTTTGTCTTTGAACTGGTTGCGGGTTTTAGTGGTTGGATAAATTTGTCTGAAAGCCTATATTTATCAAGAGTCTCGACGATCTAAGTTAAAGTGACTCAAGTCATTTTAATTAGAGAGACAGTAGAGATAAGAATGCCTCAATCCCAATCGTGGAATTGGATTCCAACTCATTTAACTATTGAGCAGTTTGAACAATTTGTCTTGCCTCACTTGTATGTTGGAAGTCGTGGACCTCAACCAAAAATCTCTTTACACACAATTTTCAACTATATTTTAAAGCTGTTGTACCTTGGATGTCAGTGGAAAGAACTGCCCATTGCCAAGGACGAAGATGGGCAACCAGAGATTCACTACTCCAGAATTTATCGAGCTTTTAGACGCTTTGAACGAGAGGGTCGGCGGGGTTTCCCCGCCATGACCAATCGAGTTGTTGAAACTCAAGGATGCTTTGATAACATTTTCGCAGGTTCTGTATCTGTACTGCACCAGAAGAAATACCTCGATACCAGCGTTATTCATGCTGATGGTACAACCACAGCAGCGAAGAAAGGTGGCGATAATCTTGGCTTCAGTGGTCACAAACAGATGAAGGGAGATAAAGTCGTTGCTTTCTGTGACCGAAACTGTAATGTAATAGCTCCCTTCGTGAAAGCTCCTGGCAATCGTAATGAATCACCACTATTGAGGAAAGTTTTGCCACAAGTGACTTGTATCGCTCGTATGGTTGGATTTAATCTGAAAAATACCATTATCAGCCTAGACGGTGTCTACGATAGCAGAGCTAATCGCAAAGCCATTTTTAATCGAGGCATGATTCCGAATATTAATGAAAATCGAAGGGGGAGAACCACTCCTAAAGCAGGTCCAAAGAAACTTTTTGTACCTGCTATATTTCAAGAAAGGTTCAGAACTATCGAGCGAGTATTTGCCTGGGAAGATAAATTCAAGCGTTTACTGCTCCGTTTTGAACGAATTAGTCAGTTGCATTATGCCTTGAAATGTCTGGCTTACACCATGATTAATCTTCGGCACTTTTGCCAAGACTAATTCTCTAAATATCTTATACGGTTTAAGGTTTTTAGAAGCAAGACCTGGATTCATCCTGTCTTGAAAACCGAAATATAGGCAAGATGCTCAAAAAGAAGATCAAAATAGAGCTTTTTGGCGGATTTCATCATTGAGCCATTTTTGATGTTTAATATTTTCTCTCAACGAAACTGAAAACCCGCAACGAGTTGCCTGACTATTTCTCAAAATTCAGCAACTGTCAAAGGTAGATCAAATTGTTCACTTAATGAATTGTTTGGAAAATGAATCGAATTATCGCCCAAAACTTCAAGTTCAGGGGTGGAAACTCCGATTGAATATTCACTTCCATTCAAATATTCATAGAGTGTTTCCTGACGGTAATCGATTGTGCCATCTGCGTCGTAATCATTTTCAACAACGCCAGTTAGTTGATTACCCCTTGAATCATAAGTGTTCGTCTGTAAATAACGAGAATTAATTGTGCCATCCCCATTGTTATCACTTTCATAAATGCTAGTGAGTTGATTACCCTGTTGATCGTAGGTGCTGGTGGATGAATAACGATCATCGATGTTGCCATCTCCATCTTTATCAAATTCATAAATGCTAGTGAGTTGATTACCCTGTCGATCGTAGGTGCTGGTGGATGAATAACGATCATCGATGTTGCCATCTCTATCGTAATAAGGTTCAGAAACGCTAACATTAGTTAGTAGATTACCCTGTCGATCGTAGGTGTTTGTGGATGAATAAAAAGAATCGATGTTGCCATCTGCGTTGTCATCAGATTCAGAAATACTAGTGAGTTGATTGCCACTTTGATTGTAGGTGTTTGTGCTTGAAGAACGATAATCGATGTTGCCATCTCCATCGTTATCAGTGTTAGTTGTAACGATTTCAGTGAAGGTTCTCATGTCTTCTTCTCCTTTATGGGCATTGCGCCGAGGTGAATGTAAGATTCTGTAAGTATGATATTGATTAGCAGGATAAGTTCAAATTATTCTGCTTACCTACACTAAAAAATCTAAATATGTGCTGTGAGAACATTGTGAAGATGGTTTTGCCCTTAACATTAGTTAAAAAAAGCGGTTATATCTAGAGGTTTAACAACAGATAAAATGATAGAGCAGCAATTCTCATTTTGAAAAAGAATCAAGACACATATTTTTGTAAGCAGAAAAAATACATTTGATTTTTGACTGTAAATTTCTGATTTAAGCTTTTCTATTTTTATGCTACATAAATACTTTTTAGAAACAAGCAATCAAAATTAAACCTGACTATTCTGACTGATTAAAATCAGGTTGG
>JBBSPC010000245.1:0-4406 GCA_038259125.1 Chroococcales cyanobacterium
AAATCCTTTTTTGCGCTTAAATAGCCCTCTATATTGCTCTAAATACTCAGCTATTGATTTCGGCACTCCTACCAAGGGAATCATCGCTCAAATTGATTTTTAGGATTTCTTTTTTACCTTACTCTCTTTTTGCTCTCTTTTTTCTCCAAAATTGCCAAGTCGTGTAGAGTAGGAAAAGCGGATGCGACCCCCTAAATCAAAACTATTTAACTGTTCAATCGAACCTAATATTACGCGCTATGGCTTATGGCTAGGGAGTTTTCGACCAAAGAGAAAAATATGCGCGGAGAGGAAATGTTAAATGATAGGCTAACATTTGTGCCTAGGGCGATCGCCTTATTCAAGTTAGTACGAGCCTGGATTCTCTTGCCTGAAGCTGTTTCCACAGTGTAGTGATATTCTCTACCGAGAAACTGTCTTTCGATAACCGTTATCTTAGAAGCACTGTCGGCAACTAACTCAATATCTTCCTGACGTAGCATTAAATCTCCTTGTTGCTCCGATTTCTCATCTGGATTCATAATCACGTTTGCTTGTGCTGCTTCTATTGCGCCAATTTCTGTCAGCCAAAAGTTACCTTTTCTAGTAGCAGGGAGAAAATTAGCCTGAGTCACAAACTCAGCTACAAAACGAGATGCAGGATTAAGATAAATTTGTTCTGGAGTGCCTATCTGCTCTAGCTTGCCGTTACGCATGACGGCAATTTGATCGGAAATAGCCAAAGCTTCTTCGCGATCGTGGGTTACAAAAATAGCTGAAGTTCCTGCTGCTTTCAAGATTGAGCGAATTTCTCCTCTTAACCGATGACGTACCTGGACATCTAAATTACTTAAAGGTTCATCTAGCAAGATCAGAGAGGGTTGAGGTGCTAAGGCTCTAGCTAGGGATATACGCTGTTGTTGCCCTCCAGATAGCTGATGAGGATAGCGTTTTTCTAAACCACTCAATCCCACTAGTTCTAAAACTTCACTTACTCTCTGTTTGATTTGAACCTTGGATGCTTTTTGATGAGCAAAAATACCGCTACTACTCTTACTTTGATTTTTTAAACCAAAGGCAATATTTTCTGCCACTGTCAGGTGGGGAAATAAAGCATAATCTTGAAATACCATGCCTGTATTTCGCTTTTCCGCAGCTAGAGAGCTACAGTGGTTAGATACTACTTTTCCCGCTATTTCAACCGTTCCTTCAGAAATTGATTCAAACCCAGCGACAACCCTTAGTAAGGTAGTTTTGCCGCACCCTGATGGTCCAAGTAAACCGAGTAATTCTCCATGCTCTAAAGTAAGACTTACATCATCTAAAACTTTGCTGTGACGACTATCTATAGAAGATGTTGTTTTGTTAGGAAAGGTTTTACTAATATTATGAAGCTGAAGAATTACGAATTGTTTCATATTTAGTTACTTTGCCAACTGAAATATATGCTTATTTTCAATTGCCGTGGCAGATAGATAAATTTAGTTGGCTTATAGGAATTATTCTCAATTAATATAAAGTTTAACCCATAATCTGCACTTAATTTATCGGTACTTTCCTAAATAATCAGGCAGTCGTTTATTTAAAATAAATTGTATCGCTGTAGCAAAGTGTCGAGCAATTTAGGCAGGCTTTTGGCTAATTGAGCAGCGTCAGTAAAGCTGAGTTGCTTATAACCTGCCATATCAAAAGGTATTATTCCTTTTAAGTCTGGACGTTCCATATTCAGTAAGAGGATCTGTCCATGGTCTTTGTTTTGAATTCCATAACCCAATTCCACACATACAGTCGGATCTATTAACAGGTTAGGCTGCTTTTGCCCAGGAATACTAGTGATGGGAGTAACGTCAGCTATCAACAAGAGGCTTTTACTGATTTTTCTAAATTGACTATTACTTAGGCGTAAGGGAGATTCGGCAACGTGAGGTGTAACTTCTAAAGATAAAGGTATGCGCGATCGCCTGGTTAAATCTTTGACTGTAGTTTCTAAAGCTGAAGTAACAGCTTGATTGGCAGCTTGATAATGAGCTTGGGGGCTATAGTAAATTACAGGTTCAAGTCCTGAAATACTATTGCACTTAGTAAAATAGATTTCTTGAGAGACTAAATCGATATTAGAAACGATATAGCTACCGCTTCCTTGAACATAAAACTCGACAATTCTACCTTCTAAATAAAATTGAAACCAGTCAGATCCCTCTACCTCCAGGCGATCGTCTAAAAAATCTGCCCGTAAACCCGTTTTTAGCAAGCTATTTCTGCTTAAACGCAGGGTACAGGGTTTTTGAATTACTGTCTTGATTGGCTCGTATTGTTCTAAATACCAAGCTTGGAGAGCGATAATTGCCACGATTGTATCTATTAGAAAAAAGATGTCTAAATTCTAATGTATCTTAGCAATAGAGGCTAACATCTTCTCCACAAACATCAGCTAAGTAGCAAATTGCCCGAAAACGCAAACCAACTACCTCGTTATAAAGAGGATTTAGTTTACACATAGGGGGAATTTTAACGAGACGTCCAAACAACTTTATTTCTCGTTCAAAAGGACATTGGCTAGGAATCGATTTACAGATACGATGAGCGATCACACTATTTTTTACTTCAATATTGTCTAACCATTGGCGTAATGGAGCAAGTAAATCTATTTTTCTAGCTTTTACTGAATTTCGGTAAGATTGCCGACGCTGGCGTGAATAAATCCAGTTTTCCAGATGTAGGCTTTCAATTGTATGTTGCATTACGTTCATGGTTGACTCCTCAACTTTAATAATTTGCTTAGAAGAGAGATTTGGCTGATTAAATTATCATCTCTATTTACTTATGTTGGTTTGCTTTAATTAATGCTGGTGCAGACTTAAAACATTTTGACCAACGGTAAAGGGTTCAGTTCTAATTAATGATTGGCGTTGAATAACAGAACAATTAAGTTCTTGGCTGATTGAGTATTTACTTAACATCATCCTGCACAATTTTTTAGCTAATTTGCATGAGCAAGATCACTTAATTCCCATAAAGTTTGCTTAAAGATCTAGTTAAGACTTGGTAAACTGCTATAGAAATCTCGATCAAACATGATAAAGACAAACTTTATCTGCTCTTTCCTACCAAATAAATCCTGTACAGATGTCATATTTGTAACAATAAAGCTACTTATGGCTGTTTTTAAGATAATTTCGGCAAAAAATAATCTCCTGAAGATGGAGATGCTCTAATATTTTTAAGGGGCTAGGCAAAAAATCCGCCCAGAATAAACACGAAATACTTATCTTGAAAACGCTATTGTTTCTAATCATTTAGCTGCATTTTTTTTATACGGGTAATCATTCACATTGAGCTTTATTGCTACCAACAACTATAAAGTTTTTCTTGCCACCAAAAGTTGATAAATCTACTTTTGAATCAGCAAATTATGAGAAATAAAAGTAGAGAATTTAAATAAGTCTCAGATTTAGTTTATTTCTCAAAATAGTATAGCTCTTCCATTATTTTCTGGTCGGTTAATATGTATCACTTATTACCAAAATAGAAAAATATTTGATGATTTAATTCCCAATTTCTATTCAAGCAAAGCTAGTAGACGTGGGCGCAAATAATCCTACCAGTTGAAGTGCTGCGAAAAGCCTGTAAATTCATACCTATTACTTACTATCCCTCTTCTGTCACTTTCCGAGATTAAAGAGTAACAGAAATAGAATTTAGCCATCAGGGAAAGAAAAATAAAATTGATTCATGACAGCGATGAGTCGATGAAAACCAAGTAGCAAAGAACGGTTGGGAAAAACATCTAGCCAGGGAATAATCATCCAGAATACAATTGTTGGTTGAATGATTAAACGTAGATTGTTTATTGAGGAAGAAACATTGGCATTAGACGGAAAGGTTTTAAGAGGTTCATATCTGCTATCAGAGGAAAATCTCTATTGTGAACCTCATAAAGCAATTACATTGGTTAGTGCGTATTTAGTGGAGAGAGAATTGATTCTTAAACCAGAAGAGTACGATGAAATCTAACGGGAATTTTCCTGGTTGGTTGAAGATTAAAACTATTATCAAAGTTGAATCTCAGCGTCAGACAAAACACAAAATTGAATTTGAAACTAGATATTGTATTTCTGATCTACAAGAGACTGCATTAAGTTTCTACCGAAGAATACGGGGTTATTGGGGAGTAGAAAACAAAGTTCCAGGGTGTTCGAGATGTGACTTGTGGTGAAGATAAATCGCGGGTTCGTACTTTACCTTTACCTCAAATTTTAGCGATCGTTCGCAATTTAGCGATTAATTTATAGCAATACAAAGTTATCTTAGGACAAAATCAGCTAAAATCAAGGCGATCGCTAAAATAAAAAGATTATGCCGACTCCCTACAGCTACGATCTAAGAAAAAAAGCCGTAGATGCCTATCACAGAGGTGAAAAGAAGAT
>JBBSPC010000246.1:0-4320 GCA_038259125.1 Chroococcales cyanobacterium
CTCCTGCTGTTGAAGAAGAAACAGTTGCACCTAAATTAGATTTAACTCATCAACAACCTGTTATCCCTACCTCGCAAAACGCCATTGTCGAAGAAGAAACTATTTCTCCCAAGTTAGATATCGATCCTTCTACTAGCGATCAAACTCTTACTCTTAAGTCAAACAATTTCTTAAATATTTTGTTCCCAAGTAATAAGGTTATTACTCCTTTGGTTAAGCACCCTATTATTAACCAAGAAACTATTACACCTAAGTTAGATAATCCCTTGAATTTTCCGTCGCCCTACAATCAAAACTTTGCTTCCAATTTTAAATATTCTATTGTTGACAAAAAAATAACCAATCTTAAATCAAATTATATCAAAAATAATATTTCTACACCTTTAAAATCAAATAAATATAACAAATATGAAACAATTAAGCTTACCAGTAACACTTCAATCAATCAACCTAATACACCGTTTTCCTTTGTAAATCTTTCACCTAAAACTTTAGTCAATATTTCTAATGACAATTTAGCCACAGAACATCAAGAGGATATTACTAAAAAATCTCCTTTATCTTCTATAAACAGACCTATTCCTAATTCTCCTACAAATCATCATATCGTCCGTCAAAAAAAGCCTTCTATACCAGATCGATGGTCGAGTATTACCGAATTGATTGGAGATTCAATATCGAATAATAATGAATTGAATACAAAAGCTAAAGATAATATTAATGCCATTCGAGAGACTGTACCTCAAATAAATAATTTATCTTTAAATAGCCAACCAAAAAGTAAACACAGTAATAATTCTCTTAATTCTTCCATTATCCAAAAAAAAGATTTTATTAGTCATAATAAAATCCCAGAGAAAATTAAATTAGTAACGGAGCATTTTCAGTCTTCAGGATATAAATATCAAACATTGAACAATCAAACAAATACAATTAATAAAAAATCCTTAGAACAACCCCTAGTTCGAAAAGCTGGTAATTTAGACTTATCTCTCAGAGAAGAAACAGCGATAGACAATAAAACTATAGATAAAGAAGAAAAAGTAAAAGAAGATGAAGAAGCAAAAATAGATTTATTAGCTGAAGAAATTTACTATTTACTTCAACAAAGACTAGAAATAGAGATAGAAAGGAAAGGTCAATATTATAGATAGGTATCGAAATATGAAGCTGGAAAAAGCAATCTTAAGTTCATTAGATGGAGGGAGTTACAGTTTTACATTTATGTACAATCCCACTTCAATCTCTATTAGATACAGTGTTAATGTCTCAGAAAATAGCGGAGCAAGAACAGAAGATAAAGGAATCCCGAAAGTTAGTTTTGCTCATCCAAAGGCTACGGTAATCTCTATCCAAGATATTATTTTTGATACTTATGAAAATAGTAGCGATCGCGATGTAGGAAATCAATTGAAAAAATTAACTCAAGCCGTCAAATTTATCCAAGGCAAGCAAAGACCTCCAGTATACATTTTTGCTTGGGGCACTATTAATTATTTACGCTGTTATGTAGAATCCATTGATTATCAATTAACTATGTTTTTACCCAATGGAACTCCAGTAAGAGCTAAAGCTTCTATTACTATGAAAGAAGTCGATCCCTATAAAAGTATAAGTAATCCACCCCCGCAAACTAGTCGTAGTGTTGACAGTCGTTGGTAACAATTAATTAATCATAAATGAATACTAAATATCAACCGTCAAAAATTAAAATTTCTATCAATGGTACTGGTGTAGGTGATAAGTTTTTAGAGGATATTTTGCAGGTATCTGTAGAAGAAAGTTTACATTTCCCTAGTATGTGTCTGGCAACTCTCAATAATAGTTATTATCCAGGAAGATTAAAAGAAGATAAACCATGGGAAAATGATCCATTACTAAAAATCGGCAATACTATTGACGTTACTTTTATATCTAGTACCACTGAGAAATTTAACAAGCAGATTCAAGATAAGATATTTTCAGGAGAAATTACTGGTATAGAATGCCATTTCAATAAACAATCTCAAGCTCCAATTGTAATTCGCGCTTACGATATTTCTCACCGCTTACATCGAGGTCGTTATAATCGTTCTTTTCAAAATGTGACCGATAGCGATATTGTTAAAAAAATAGTGGCAGAAATGGGTATTTCAGCGGGAAATATTGCTAATAGTGGCGCACCTCACGAATATCTCTTTCAAGAAAATCAAACTAATATGGAGTTTTTACGAGAACGAGCCTTTCGTATTGGGTTTGAACTTTACGTCAAAGACAGTAAGTTAAATTTTTGCCCTCCAAAAAGTCAAGGTAAACTCGATCTTGTTTGGTTAAAAGATCTTAATAGTTTTCGTGTCAGAGTTAGTAGCACCGGGCAAGTTGATAGTGTCCAGGTTAGAGGATGGGATTATCAAAAGAAAAAAGCAATTGTTGCTGAAGCTAAAAAAGAGAAAATTTTGACTAAAAATCAAAATGGTAGTGGGAAAAAGGTTAGTAGTAAGTTTAAAAGTACTCCCAAAGTTACCGTAGTAGACCGCCCAGTTTTTAGTAATGCTGAAGCAAATAAAATCGCTCAAGGATTTTACAATCGATTAGCAGGAGAATACATCAGTGCAGATGCAAGAGGAGAGGGAAACCCTGAGATTCAAGTAGGTAAAATAGTAAAAATTTCCAATATGGGAAAATATGACGGAGAATACTATGCTACAGAAACCCGTCATCTTTATGACCGAGGTATTTATACTACTAACTTTACAGTTAAAGGATTAAAAGCTGGCAATCTTCTAGAATTACTGTCACCTGCCAAAAATCTCAAACCAGCCCAAACTTTCTTAGTTGGTATAGTTACCAATAATAACGACCCCAGGAAATGGGGTAGGGTAAAGGTTAAATTGCCGACCCTGACCGTAAAGCATGATAGTAACTGGGCGAGGGTAGTAGGCATTGGTGCAGGCAGAAACCGTGGTTTTGATTGTCTTCCTGAAGTTAACGACGAAGTATTGGTAGGATTTGAACACGGAGATATTCACCGCCCTTATATCATTGGCGGAGTATGGAATGGTCAAGATTCACCCCCCGAATTAGTAACAGATAGCGTTGTTAAGAACAAAGTGCGTCTGCGTACCATCAAAACCCGTACGGGTCATACTTTTCAGTTTGTGGAAGAAGATAAAGGCGCAAGCAAAGCTGGGGTCTATCTCAAAACCTCTAAAGGTCATCAAATTAATCTCAATGATGCTCAAAAAAAGATTGAAATAAAAACTAATGGGGGTCATGAAATCATTATGGATGATCGCGGTTCAACTATAGACATCAAATCAACGGCAAATTTGAGTATCAAAGCAAGAGGAAACATTGAAATTCAAGCCAACGGTGTAATTACCATCAAGGGAGCGCAAATCCTTTTAAATTGAGGCTTTCTCTAACTAAGTATTTTTCTGGCTAAAAGTTATTAAGTATTAATTGATTAAGAGGAATAACATTATGTATCAAAACCACCATTCCCCATCCTGGAAGTCTCCGACTCAACCAAAGAGTTCTCAGTTATCTTTACGCCCCTTGGCTGTCGGGGGGCAACAAAATGCCCCCAAACCTTCGACTCAAGAACAAACAGAGAGAGAAGCTTTTGGACAAGATAAGTTGAAAGCGTCTCAACTCCAGCTAAAGGTAGAAAGTGTCCAATGCGCCCCAGCAGAGCAGCAACAATTGAGCGTGTTGCAAGCCGAAATGAATGATTTCTGGATACAGAGAAGGGAAAAGGCATCGCGGTTTGGTCATAACATAGCAAATATACCTATTAGTTCTTCTCATCAACGAGGTTCGGCACTTCAGTCTAAGTCTGCTATTCAGGCAAAGTTGACCATTGGACAGCCAGGGGATAAGTATGAACAGGAAGCTGATTCTGTAGCAGCAAAGGTGGTGAATCAGATTAATTCTCCACAGTTTCAGCAGCAAGGACAGGCAGTTCAACACCAGGAAGGAAAAGAAGAAAACCTCCAAGCCAAGTCAATCCTACAGCGCAGACAAGCTCCTACTAGAGAAGAGGCATCAACGAATTTTGAATCGGACCTCAACAGCGCTAAGGGGAGTGGACAGTCTTTAGATAAGGGTCTGCAACAGTCAATGGGGCAGGCGATGGGAGCGGATTTTAGTGGAGTGAAGGTACATACAGATGCTCAGTCTGACCAGTTAAATAAATCGGGCTCTTCTGGAATTCTCGTGGGAAACACTAAATATGGTGGAGGTCAAGTAAAATTAAATATTTCAGAGCCATGAATGTCGAGTGTGAGTCGTTGAAAAAGACGATCTACATCAAAAATGCCATAGCAACGGCGTTTGAGA
>JBBSPC010000247.1:0-4183 GCA_038259125.1 Chroococcales cyanobacterium
CAGTCATCTACAAGGACAAAAACTATGACTAATAGGCTTTCAAAGTCTATGCTATTCATGAGGAAAGATATTTAGATGGACAGCTTGATAACTTTCATCTTCTGTCTTTTCCTCCTTTTTTCCTAATTCACACTAGGCGTCTCTTAGTAAGATAGTTAATAAAGTTAATAACGATTTGTGCAAGAAGTCTATCGTACTCCCAAAAAACAGATTAGGACTTACGCACCCAGATTTCGGTGAGCAGTTTAGGATATAGATAGCAATAATATAGGTTTTAGTTTAATAAAAAATGAAAAAGCTGCTTGCCAACTGGCGTAACTCTTCCTGGTTAGCAAGTAGCTCTTTAGACACTCGTTACGCTCTAATTGAAGCTTGTCTAATTGGACTATTTTCTGCCTTGGCAGCAGTCTTGCTTAAGCAGGGTATTGGCTGGTTAGGTGGATGGCGCATTCAAACAGCCAATTTGTATGGAGCAAAGATTGTCTTGCCTTTGGTGGGATTAATTTTAGGCACTTTAGCTGGAATTATAATCGAACTATTGTCTCCTTCGGCTGCGGGTGGAGGTATTCCTCAGGTAAAGGCTGCCTTAGCTAAGTATCCCATTGTCTTAAATCTCAGAACAGCTTTAGTTAAGACTGTGGCAACTATTTTGATTATCGGCGGCGGTTTTACTTTAGGTCGTCGAGGTCCTACAGTCCATATTGGAGCTGCTTTAGGGGCGCAGGTTAGTCGCTGGATTCCCAACTCGCCTACAAACCGCCGTCAGATGATTGCAGCAGGGGCAGCAGCAGGTTTGGCAGCAGGCTTTAATACTCCTATTGCTGGGGTTTTGTTTGTCGTCGAAGAGTTGATGCGAGATATTTCTGGCTTGACTTTAGAAACAGCGATCGCAGCATCATTTACTGGGGCGGTTGTCTCTCGCATCTTAAGTTCTGCCGATCTCAATGTTCCTTTGGCGGTACTAGATTCTACCCGTCGTGGCAGTTTTGCTGTTCAAGAGATTCCTTTCTATATTGTCTTAGGTATCCTGGCGGGTATTTTGGGCGGTATCTTTAATCGTTCTATTATTAAAGGGATGAAGTTTAGTCGTGGCTTACCCTTGCCTGTGCCTTTACGTATTGGTTTAGCAGGATTAATTTCAGGAACAATAGGGGCTTGGCTACCACCATTTTTTGAAGATAATGCAGGTTTGCGAGAATTACTGATAGTAGGTCAATTTACTTGGCAAACTACCGTGTTGATATTTATCGCCCAATTTTGTCTGGTAATTTTGGCATATAGCGCGGGTGCGCCTGGAGGCTTGTTTTCCCCCGCTTTGGTTTTGGGTTCGGCTTTAGGATATTTAGTTGGGGTTGTGGAGGTGGCTTTGATTGGTTCAGAATCTCCCTATACTTTTGCTTTGGCTGGCATGGGAGCTTTTTTTACCGCAGTTGTCAGAGTTCCCATTACGGCAATTGTAATTATTTTTGAGATGACGGCGGATTTTAATCTGGTTTTACCTTTGATGATTACTTCAGCGATAGCATATATAGTCGCCGAAAGTGTCTCCCAAGGTTCTTTATATGAACACTTGCTTCTAGCCAGTGGCATTGAGCTAACCGAGGAACATCCCCAAAATGACTTTATGAGTCAGCTTACCGCCGATGACGTAATGCAGTCACGGGTAGAAACTTTATCTAGTAATCTCGCTTTGCCAGAGGTAATTAAAGCCATATCGCGATCGCATCATCGTGGTTTTCCTGTGGTGGAAGATGGCAAACTGGTGGGCATTATTACCCAGTCAGATATTCCCAAAGATAGTAAACAAACCGAGTCTAGTTTACTTAAGGACATTATGACTTCTCAGCCAATTACGGTCAGCCCCCAAACTTCTTTAGCCGATGTTCTCTATCTGTTAAACCGCTACCAACTATCTCGTTTGCCCGTAACAGAGGGGAGTAAACTGCTGGGCATAATTACCCTCAGCGATATTATTAAAGCCGAAGCCAAACAGCTAAACTACGATCATCAACCACGAGCCAGATTTGAACCTTCCTATGTAGTTTATCAAACTCGCTCTCCTGCTATAGGTAAGGGCAGAATTTTATTGCCTATTGCCAATCCCAAAAATATTGCGCCACTATTAGAAATTGCTGGAGCGATCGCCCTTTATCATCAATATGAAATTGAATGTGTGGGCGTGATTTGTGTTCCTCAACATCTGCATCCTGCCCAAGCTGAAGTAGAAACAGATAATTATCGTCAGTTGATGAAAGATTTAGAAACCTGGGGCGAAAAATCAGCTATCTCCGTGCATACACAAATTCGTATAGCTACCGACGTGAGTGAAGCAATATTAGAAACTATCGGCAGAGAACATATTGACTTATTAATAATGGGCTGGAAAGGCAAAACTGCGGGAATTGAATCTATCTTTAGTAATTTAGTTGACTCTTTAATTCAACAAGCACCTTGCGATTTGATGTTGGTTAAACTCGGCGCGTCTGCCCATGCCTTCCCTAAAGAGCTTCATTTACGACACAAGTGGCTGATTCCCACCACTGGAGGCGATCGCATTAAAAAACTGTTGACCATTTTACCTGCTTTAGCTACCCTGGATTCTGTCCCGCCCAAATTACAGCTATGCCAAGTATCTCCCCCCGATCGAGTCCAACTTCCCACTCGTGATTTTCATAAGGCTGCGGAATTACTTCGCAAGGCGATGAATTGCCCAGTCATACTTTTACCAATTTCTGCTTATTCGGTATCAGAGGCAATTATTAATTTAACTAAACGTAAAAAATATGGCTTAGTTATTTTAGGGGCAAGTAACGAAGGATTACTGCAAAATGTAGTTAAAGGAAATATCCCCGAAGCGATCGCTAGACAGGCAAATAGTACCGTAATTATTTTTCGTAGTTCAGGGCGATAAAGTGATCAAAAACACAGATCATTCTATTTATCTGATCCAATATTGAAATAAGAAATCAAGAGAATAAATAACTCTTGTTTTTCTTTAGGCTCTCTTAATATTCACCTTCTCTAAACGGCAGTGATTTTAGAGTAAGGTTAGGATTTGTTGATATATTATGTCGCGTATTTTAATGATTTGCTGACATTGAGAAATTGTTATTTATATTAGAAATATAAGTATCAACAAACAGACGAAGTTTTAAATATTTTTTTGTTCAATTGTATTACAGTAAATAAAAATCATGAATAATAACAGTTCTTGCCCTTGTTGCTCCACTTCCATGTTGCTCCACTTAAGCAGTCGGCGTAGTTTCTGGTTTTGCAATTATTGCCGATTAGAAATGCCTAACCTAGAAGGAAAAAGAAAAAACAGCCAAAAAAACAAAATTCAAATCAATACTTCCTCTCTCCAAGCTGCAATTACAGCTAACAAATCATTAGAAACTGTAGCAGCTATTTAAATAAAACTTTAGCAAAAATTAAACATTGGCATTCTACAACATAATTAATTGTATTGTAGAGTGCCAATTATTTTTTATTTATTGATCTTTGCCAACGCAAAGCAATTCGTCTATCGCGATCGCAAATATTATACTAAATCCAATTGGGAAAAGTATCTTAAAATTCCCAACTTATTAATCGGTTACTTATTAAACAGTGGACTACCAGACTACGCTCCTCTTCACCCCGTCACAGCAGTTAGATTAAATGCGTAACGTCAGTTATCTAATTATGAGCAATCGCCTTACTCTCAATTTCACCTTACTTAAGCTAGATAATGCTAGCTACAAAGCCTATAAAGACATTAAAGGCAAATATCAATTTGAAAACTTCAGCTTGATTGTTGACTATGTGCAGGGAGATCCCTTTGCATCTCCTAGCCAAATGCGGGTAATTATTGCTCAACGGGTTGCCCAGTTTCCATCGTCACTGTATAAATCTGTAAGTCGAGAAGTAGCATTAAGGGACTACTTAGCACGCCAATTTGCTCAAGTAGCCAAAAAATCGAGTGCCGATCGAGGCACAGGCAAAAGCGGTTTAATTGCGATCGCACCTTTAGGACAAGAAGTATTAGAACGAAGTGCAGTATATCAATAGTTCGGACAGTTTTGAAAAACTAGAAAAAAGCCATCCATTTTATTTAAGGTAAAAGTGTTGAAAGATTACCGTGAAATGGATAGCGTTAAAACAATTATACAAAGCCTAATGTCTTCAGTGGGCGATTTGACAA
>JBBSPC010000248.1:0-4134 GCA_038259125.1 Chroococcales cyanobacterium
GAACGGCAAAAAGCGAACTAAATACATTCCTAAAAAGTTGTTAGATCGAGTTTCTGAGGCAGAATCTCGATCGCTGCCTGTTGCCGATATTCTGTTTTTACTGGGGGGAGATAAGAAAAACCCTAGGAAAAGTTTTAGCACTTTATCTACTTCTGTTGAGAAAAAACTCAATGATAGTTGCGATGGAGAGGTGTTGGAAACTAATGATTTAAACCCTAGGAAAACAACACCCCCCAGTAATAAAAAGCGCAAACAAGGAGAAGGTACGGGATATATCGAATGTAAACCTATTAAAAGAAGTGGAAAAGAGTACAAACAGTATTGGTATCACTACGAAGTATGGCGGTCGGGCGATCGCGTTATTAAAAAGAGTCGTTATATTCCCAAGCGGTTAGTTGCAAGAGTGGAGAAGATGGAAGTGGAGAAAGTGTCAGTCAGAGAAATTTTAGAAGTTTTAATAAGTAAAGATAAAAGGAAAAAGAAATGAAAGTTAAAATAAGATCAATCAATTAGATAACCTCATTTTGTTGCTTTAAACAGCGAGGAGGAATCGATGAAAGATAAAAGTAATTCTACTTCGAGTGTTCCGCATTACGATCCACATATTATTCCCGCCGAAACTGTAGCGCGTGAAGCTAGAGAAGGTAAGCATTTCGGTCATGTTGACCATGACGCTCCTGGTGATCTAGAACATCTCCACAACCGAGATGGCTACACGATTGACCAAGAAGGACTGGTTAATAACTATGCAGTGGAGACGGAAGCCTACATTTCTGAACCTGGAGACTTGAAAGAAAAAGAGCTGGAACTTAAGGCTAAACGTCGTCGTGAACTTCAAGAGTTGTCAGAAGATGAAAAAGGTAAATTGACTATGGAACATGACTGGCGACATAAAGGACCTGGATTAATCTAGTAATTTAGTACGGTAAGGCAGCAATAATCTACTTGATACGAGATTGTCCTTAATTATTACTCTCTAACCTTTTCTTCAATCTCGTATACCTCTGCTGCTGCTTTACCTGCTTAACAGCGATCGCAATAGCTTTTTCTGAACCCACAATCAACGCCAGCTTCTTAGCTCTAGTCAACCCAGTGTAAAATAGATTGCGACTTAGCATGACGTAGTGCTGGGTATAGAGAGGAAGGATAACAACAGGATATTCAGAACCTTGACTTTTATGAATACTCGTCGCCCAAGCTAAGGTAATTTCATTGAGGTCGGCATAGTCATAGGTTACATCTCTGCCATCACGATGAGGCGCGTTCCCTTGCGCCGTAAAACGACGCGGGGTCGCCTCATCAAAATCGATAGTGACTTCCTTCTCTGTATGGTCGATGTTTATCACCATTCCTAAGTCACCATTAAACACCTCTTTGTTGTAGTCATTCTTTAACTGCATCACGCGATCGCCCGTCCGTAAAATACTATCTCCTCTGACTAATTCATCTTTATCTTCGTGCGGTGGATTAATTAGCTGTTGCAGCACCTTATTTAAATTACGAGTACCAATCAATCCTCTAGTCATGGGACATAATACCTGAACATCAGTAGCCCGATTAAAACCAGCATGAGGAATGTAATGCTCGATAAGCTCACAAATAGTCTGTACCCCATGTTCGGCTTCTGTTCCCCCCGAATGCCAGAGACAGTCAGAGGTTGCCTTCATACTGATTGGTTCGAGTTGGGGATAGTGACCGTGATTAATTTGATGGGCGGTACGAATGATGGCACTCTCGGCAGCTTGTCTAAACACCTGAGTCAGACGCACGACGGGGATTTTCTTGGAGGCGATTAAATCTTTGAGGATATTTCCAGGTCCCACAGAAGGCAACTGATCGATATCTCCCACCATTAGCAGCAGACAATCTTTAGGTATGGCTTTGAGCAGAGAATGAGCCATAAACAGATCCACCATACTAGATTCATCGACTACGATCGCACTGCAATTAAGCTGATTATCCAAGTCTCGTTTAAAACCCATCTTGCTTGGGTCAAATTCAAGTGTACGATGTAAGGTTTTTGCATCAATTCCCGTCATTTCAGATAACCGTTTGGCTGCCCTACCAGTGGGTGCAGCACAGGCAATCTTTTTACCCATCGCTTTCCAAAGAGTAACGATAGTGCGAACAGTGAAGGTTTTACCCGTTCCTGGTCCACCAGTAAGAATCATCACTTTTTCTCTAGCTGCCGTTTCAACTGCAAGCAGTTGCTGGGGTGATAGTTGAATTTGATTGGAGGCGGTAAATTTGTTAATCCAATTCTTGACGCGATCGCCATCTACATCAATACTGGTTTCTAACTTCTGCTGTAGTAACTTGGCTAAATGCCGTTCGCTGTGGAAGAAGGTGGGTTTGTAGTAAATTATCTCTTCATCTAATTCCTTAACTAACTGTTGTTCTATGACCATCTCTTTGAGTATAAGGGCGATCGCATTTTCTTCGGCTTTATGATCTTCAGTAGTCAATAACTCTTTCGTAAAAGGAACGATTTTAGATTCGGGTAAATAACAATGTCCGTCCTCACTAGCTTTATCTAAAACATGAAGCACTCCCGCCTGATAGCGAAACTTCGACCAAGGCGACACTCCTACATTTACCGCAATGCGATCGGCTGTTAAAAACCCAATGCCAAAAATATCGATCGCCAGTTGATAGGGATTGGTTGTAACAGTGGCGATCGCACTATCTCCATATTGTTTGTAAATTTTGACAGCGTAAGTAGTCGATACACCATGACCTGAAAGAAAGATCATCACCTCTTTAATTGATTTCTGCTCCGACCAGGTACTAGAAATCATGGCGATTCTTTTACTGGCAATACCTGGAACTTCCGAGAGGCGATGAATCTGATTCTCGATAATCTCTAAAGTCTCTAAACCAAAATGCTTGACTATCCGTTTGGCGGTTACGGGTCCTACTCCCTTAATCAAACCGCTACCTAAATACTTCTCAATTCCCGTCAGCGTGGCTGGTTTAGTCTCTTGATACTGAACAACCTGAAACTGCGAACCATATTGGAGGTGTTCTATCCAAGTTCCCTGTAGCAGTAGAGTCTGTCCCGCTTGGATGTTAGCAAAGCTGCCTACCACAGTAATTAATTGTTTGACGTTGCCCGTATTCAACCGCGCTACCGTATAGCCCGACTCTTCAGAATGAAACGTAATCCTTTCGATGACTCCAGACAAAGATGATAGTGGAACGGTAGCGGTTGATAATGTCATAGAACGCCTGTTCTGATGTTCGACTCAATAGTCAGTTTACAATCTTGATTACTTATACTTATTGATACTATAAGAATGTATTTGTCAAATAAACTTTACAAAAAGTTAAATAATTGTTACATTGTTTTACATAAAGAAGTAAAAAACAAAAAGCAACTATGTACACCACGACTCAAGTAGATAACGGAATTCTCAACAACTACGCTACTGAACCCAAAATGTCCTACGCCGAGTATCCCACCGTGTACGAACAAAAACGCTACTTCAAACAAGCAGCGATCGCTTCAATATTAGTTTCAGCATTAATTTTAGTTTCCTTTGTAGTCAGCTAACAGTCTTTAATCTCTCGTCAACATTAAATTCTCCTACAAAACCTTGGTATGTATGCCGAGGTTTTTTATTGTTTTTGCCTACGTCAGATTGGTAATGTATTGATAAACGGTTATTGACTACCAACAATGAATCAAACGTGGTTGGGAATTGACCCTGGACTGGCGACAATTGGCTGGGCATTTTTAGTTGAGAGTAAAGAGACAGAAGTACAATTACGGGATTTTGGAACGATAGAAACCAGTAAACAATTGACCACATCCCAAAGACTGCTTGAAATCGAGCGGGACATGGTTGAATTAATAGCTGAATTTCGACCTGCGCACATAGCGATTGAGATGCCCTTTTTTGGCAGAAGCATCAAAGCAGCAGGAGGAGTATTACAAGCTTTTGGCGTAATCAATCTTGTCTGCTACCGCGATCTGGGAATTCAACCTGTATATCTACACCAATCTAGTTGGAAATGCCATTTAGGTTATGGCAAAGCGGATAAGAATGAAGTAGCAGGGATGGTACAGGTATTATTCGACTTAAAAACACTGCCAATTGATGATAGCGTTGATGCTATTGGTATTGGTTATGC
>JBBSPC010000249.1:0-4108 GCA_038259125.1 Chroococcales cyanobacterium
GCAATAAATGCTTATAATCAGGCATTTGAAACGGCATCTAAGCTTCAGCAGTTTGCTATAGCCAGTGATGCCCTAAGAAAATTAGGAAAGACATATCAACAAAGCAAAAATACAGATAAAGCGATCGCAACTTATACTAAGCTACTTAAACTTCAACAACAAACTTACAGTTACTATGGCTTGATTAATACTTATGATACTTTAGGTAAAATATATCTTCAGTTAAATCAAAAATCTCAAGCCAAACAATATTTTCAACAAGGCTTAGAGTTGGCAAAATCTCTAAACTATAAGATCAAATATTTTGATAATCGAGTTAAAATATTATAGTTATCCGTTTCCAGTCACTCTTTGAGTATGAGAATTAAAAAGTAATTCTAAGAGTTTATGACTTAATCAATTCGTAACATATAACCAAAACTTTTTTCTTAGCGCGAATAATAGCAACATAGAGCAAAAGCGCGACCGCGTCCGATTTTATGTTGCTAGATTAAAGCTTAGTTTAGAATACCTGTGATTAGCCAAAAATAACCATAACAATGACCAACACCATTTCCCAAACTGATAGACCATACAACATCGAAGAATGGAAACAGGGTTACGACTCTCAGCCAAATGAATATGAGTATGAAATTACCGATATTGAAGGAAATATTCCCGCAGACTTGTTGGGAACACTGTTTCGCAATGGACCTGGATTATTAGACATTGGTGGTTCGGCAATTCATCATCCTTTTGATGGAGATGGCATGATCAGCGCGTTCTCTTTTAAAAATGGGAAGGCTTATTATCGTAATCGTTTCGTCAAAACTGAAGCTTATGTAAAAGAACAAGAAGTAGGTAAAATTCTTTATCGAGGTGTATTTGGCACCCAAAAACCAGGAGGATTATTTAATAATGCCTTTGACATTAAGTTAAAAAATATCGCCAACACGGGAGTAATTTACTGGGGTGGTAAACTTCTTGCTCTTTGGGAAGCAGCAGAACCTCACCGCCTAAATCCAAAAACTCTAGAAACTATAGGATTAGACTATCTTGATGGTGTGCTAGAACCAGGAGATGCCTTTGCGGCACATCCTTGGGTAGATCCTAGTTGCGATTTAGATGACGGCGCACCCTGTTTGGTTAACTTTCGAGTCGATCCAGGGCTTTCTAGTAAGATTACTTTATTTGAATTTGCTCCTGACGGAAAATTATTGCGTCGTCATTCCCATAGCGTTCCAGGCTTCTGCTTTATTCATGACTTTATGATCACGCCCCACTATGCCATCTTTTTCCAAAACCCTGTTAGCTTTAATCCTTTGCCCTTCCTTTTGGGAATGCGTGGTGCAGGAGAATGTGTTCAGTTTCAGCCAGATAAGCCAACTAACGTCATTTTGATTCCTCGCGACCCTAGTAATAAAGAACTTAAAACCTTTAGCGTTGAATCTGGTTTTGTTTTCCATCACGCCAATGCTTTTGAGCAAGACAGCAAAGTTTATGTTGATTCTATTACCTATCAAACCTTGCCTCAAGTACAGCCTAATTCCGACTATAAAGCAGTAGACTTTGAACGTTTAGATCCAGGACAGCTATGGCGATTTACTTTAGATCTAGAAAACGGTTCGGTTGAGCGTCAGATGTTAGAAAGTCGCTGTTGCGAGTTTCCTACCCACAACCCAGATAAGGTTGGTCGAAACTATCAGTATCTGTATATTGGTGCTGCCCATAACGATACACAACGTAATGCACCCCTACAGGCAATTCTCAAGTTGGATTTACATATACAAGAGCGTCAGATACATTCTTTTGCTCCTAGTGGTTATGTCAGTGAACCAATTTTTGTGCCAAACCCTAATTCCGAAAATGAAGATGCTGGCTGGGTATTAACTTTAGTTTATGACGGTAGCAAACACCGCTCGACCTTGGCAATCTTGGATGGAGAAAATTTAGCTAAAGAGCCTGTGGCATTATTACATCTCAAACATCACGTTCCCTATGGTTTACATGGAAGCTGGTGTGATGAAGTGTTTATCTAGCAACAGTAAGGACAGTACCATTAATAATACTAAACCGTAAAAAATCTCTAAAAGCTAATAGCTAAAAGCTAATAGCTAAAAGCTAATAGCTAACAGCTAAAGACTAGTTGACAAACACACAACCGTAACTTGTCACCAATGTATAATACACATAACAACTGTTGCTAAAAGTATTCCATGCCCGTAGAACTCCAGACTGAAATCGAACAGGCTGTATCCAGCCGTCGTAATTTTGCCATTATTTCCCACCCTGACGCGGGAAAAACTACCTTGACAGAAAAACTCCTGCTTTACGGGGGTGCAATTCATGAGGCGGGGGCAGTAAAAGCCCGACGAGAACAGCGCAAAGTTACTTCAGACTGGATGGAAATGGAACAACAGCGGGGTATTTCTATTACCTCGACAGTGTTGCAGTTTATCTACAATAACTTTCAGATTAATTTATTAGATACTCCTGGACACCAAGACTTTAGTGAGGATACCTATCGTACTCTGGCTGCTGCGGATAATTCAGTGATGCTGATTGATGCTGCTAAAGGTCTTGAGCCACAAACCCGTAAACTGTTTGAAGTTTGTCAGTTGCGATCGCTCCCCATCTTTACTTTTATCAATAAGCTAGATCGTCCAGGTAGAGACGCTTTTGAGCTTATTGATGAGATCGAGCAGGAATTAGGTCTAGAGACTTATGCAGTAAATTGGCCAATTGGCATGGGCGATCGCTTTAAGGGAGTATTTGACCGTCGTGAGCGCAAAATTCACCTGTTTGAACGTCGCTCTCACGGGAGCAAAACAGCACAGGATACGGTAATCGAATTAGGCGATCCGCGTATTGAAGAATACCTAGATCGAGAGCTTTATTATCAGCTAAAAGAAGAGTTAGAAATACTTGATGAGGTTGGCGCAGACTTTGATTTAGAACGGGTTCACGCAGGGAAAATGACCCCAATCTTTTTTGGTAGTGCCATGACCAACTTTGGGGTAGAGCTATTTCTTCAGGCATTTTTGGAATATGCTCAACAGCCTGAGTCCCACAAGTCATCTATTGGCGTAATTGAGCCTACCTACGAAGAATTTACGGGGTTTGTCTTCAAGCTTCAGGCAAACATGGATCCCAAACATCGCGATCGCGTGGCGTTTGTGCGTGTCTGTACAGGAAAATTTGAAAAAGACATGACCGTGCAGCACGCTCGTACAGGAAAAACTGTGCGCCTATCCCGTCCACAAAAGCTATTTGCCCAAGGAAGAGAATCCTTGGATGAAGCTTTTCCAGGGGATATTATCGGTCTTAATAATCCAGGGGTATTTGCGATCGGCGACACGATTTATAACGGCAAAAAAATAGAATACGAGGGCATTCCCTGCTTTTCGCCTGAAATCTTTGCCTATCTTAAAAATCCTAACCCCTCCAAGTTTAAACAGTTCCAAAAAGGCATCAAGGAATTACAGGAAGAAGGTGCAGTACAGATCATGTATTCTACTGATGAATTTAAACGTAACCCTATCTTAGCTGCGGTAGGACAGTTGCAGATTGAAGTAGTTCAGTTTCGGATGCAAAATGAGTACAATGTCGAAACTACTACCGAACCTTTACCCTATAGCGTGGCTCGTTGGGTATATGGTGGCTGGGATGCGCTGGAAAAAGCTGGCAGAATCTTTAACGCTATTTCTGTCAAAGATAACTGGAATAGACCAGTACTGCTGTTCAAAAATGAATGGAATCTTCGCCAAATAGAACAAGATATACCAGAGCTTAAGTTAAATTCTATCGCCCCTGTAGGTGCAGGTCTACAACCAGATTCTGAGGCGTAAAAGATGATTTTATTGCGGGCAATTTATTTAACTGACGTTACGCACTCATTGATTCTGTAAGACTTGAGGACTTGGGGAGGGATTACTACCTGCGTAGTGTCTCCTCGTCTCATCGTCTCTCCGTCTCCCCGTCTCCCCGTCCTCACAAGGGTAGGTTTTTTACAAAGAGGTGAGTAAAGACTTCATTAACAAGATAAAAATAGAATTGGAAACTAAATTAAAGGGTTGAGAGATGAAATTAAATCAACATCTCAAAGATTGGAAACAAATTGTCAGTGGTA
>JBBSPC010000250.1:0-4094 GCA_038259125.1 Chroococcales cyanobacterium
ACTAAAAAGAGTTATTCTCGACCCAAAAAATCACAAACAAAGACAGCTTAACTATATTTTTGGCTAATTATTTTCTCTTTTAGCTATTTTAAACTGGCTGAACTATTTTCTCATGATTTTTTTTAGTCTAAACTACAGTAATCTAGGATTCGATTGTGATCAAAACACAAAGAAAACAGCCAGCAAAAAAGGTGAGCTTATTGCTCACCTTGATAGTTGATTTATTTTAATTTGATTTAACGAGTTGCTTCTACCAAAACTTGCTCTTGTACAGCAGAAACAGTGGTATTGCCATCTTCATCAATATCAACCAGGGCATTATCGCCATCATTGACGCGACCAGTAAGAATCGCTTCGGCTAAACTATCTTCCAATAGACGCATAATTGCTCTACGTAGAGGTCTTGCACCATAGCTTGGGTCGAAACCTTGGTCAATTACCTTATCTTCAAAGGCGGAGGTAACACCAATGGTAATTTGCCGTTGTTCTTCTAGTCTCGTAGATATCTCGTCGAGCAAGATACTGGCAATTTGTCTGACTTCGGGTTTGGTTAACTGACGGAAGACAATAATTTCATCAAGACGGTTAATAAATTCAGGACGGAAATAGTTTTTCAATTCCTGATTAACTAAATCTTTGATGCGGTTGTATTGTGCGTCATCTTTATCACCAGAGAAATCAAAACCTAAACCAGTACCACCTTTCTCGATTACTTTAGAACCGATATTGGAAGTCATGATAATTACAGTATTCTTAAAGCTAACGAGGCGCCCTTGAGCATCGGTCAGACGACCATCATCAAGTAGCTGTAGCATTAAGTTAAAGATATCAGGATGAGCCTTTTCAATCTCGTCAAATAAGACAATCGTGTAAGGTTGACGACGTACCGCTTCGGTCAACTGTCCACCTTCGTCATAACCGACGAATCCTGGAGGAGAACCAATCAGCTTTGATACGGTATGGGATTCCATGTACTCAGACATATCTACCCGCACGATCGCCTCATCAGAACCAAACATTTGAGTCGCTAAGGCTTTTGCTAGTTCGGTTTTACCTACTCCCGTAGGACCTGAGAAGAACAGACTGGCAATAGGTCGATTGCGATCGCCTAATCCAGAACGAGAGCGACGTAAGGCACGAGAAACGGCTCGTACAGCCTCATCCTGACCAATTACTCGCTCGTGTAAATTGTCTTCTAGATACATCAAGGCTTCGGATTCTGTTTCCGTCATTTTAGTAACAGGTACGTCAGTCCAAGCAGCAACTATTTTAGCGATCGCTTCTTCATCAACCACAGGAGTCAACGCCTGGGGATTAATAGTAGGCACATCGGATTTTTCTTCATCTTGCTTTAAACAGTGATTTAGATGAGTCCGAGAACCAGCTTCGTCAATTAAGTCAATTGCTTTGTCGGGTAAAAAGCGATCGCTGATGTATCTTTCTGAAAAAGTTACCGCAGCCTCGATAGCTGCATCGGTATATTTGACCTTGTGAAAATCTTCGTAAGTTTTACGTAAACCCTGAAGAATAGCGATCGCGTCTTCGACTGAAGGCTCACCGATCATTACTTTTTGGAAGCGACGTTCTAAAGCAGCATCTCGCTCGATATGCTGACGAAACTCATCTAAAGTAGTGCTACCAAGACATTGAATTTCGCCTCTGGCTAAGGCTGGCTTGAGCATATTAGCAGCGTCCATTGCCCCGCCCATTGCTCCTGCACCAACAATAGTATGGATTTCGTCAATTACCAAAATTATATTGCCCGCAGCACGAACTTCTTCGACAATCGACTTAAGGCGTTCTTCAAATTCACCTCTAAACTTGGTTCCTGCTAGCAGCGAACCCATGTCCAGACTGATAACTTCTTTGTCTTCTAAAAGAGAAGAAACATCACCATCGACAATGCGTTGAGCAAGTCCTTCGGCGATCGCCGTTTTGCCTACTCCTGGTTCTCCAACTAGAATCGGATTGTTTTTAGTGCGTCTGCCCAATATTTGGACTGCGCGTTCGATTTCTGGATATCTGCCGATCACAGGGTCTAGTTTTCCTTCTCTAGCAAGTTCCGTCAAGTTGATACTAAACTCTTTGAGCTTGGTAGATTTTTCTCTACCCCCACCAAAACCGAAAGGATTTTCTTTAGTAGCCGTCGCTGCGACTGTCTCGGCTTCACCCAACTTTTTGATAATGTCTGTACGTAGCTGTCTTAGATCGACATTTTGTTTGGTCAACAGCTTGGCAGCCATATTATCAGGATGCTTAACAATTGCCAGTAAGATATGTTCTGGACTGATAAAATTACTCTTTAACTGACGTGCTTCATTAAAAGCTTGTTCCAGAATTCTTTTGGCTTTTGGTGTAAAAGGTATATTAGCAGGGATAAACCCAGAACCTTTGCCCACAAATTCAATAGCTAGTTCTCTGGTTCTTTCAGAATTAACGCCAAAATTTGCCAGTAATTCTGCTGCCTTAGATGTTCCCTCCCCAATCACCCCCAACAAAATATGTTCTGTCCCGACAAGGTTATGTCCAGTATTTCTGGCTTCCTCTTGGGCTAGTACAACGTTTTTAATAGCCTTCTCATTGAAGTATTCAAACATCGTTTAAAAGACTCCTCTTATTTAGTATTAACATTTCTTTATCTTCTTTATTTAATGTATCTTTTTTAGTTATCAATATGTAGTGGTAAAAGCCGTAACCTCTATTCTAGATTTTGCTTAATTAATCGTAATATCTTTAACTATTCTAGACTACCAAACCCCACCCTATGTACGACGAAGGATATATCAAATATCAATGCCACTGGCAAAATCAACCATCGGTCAATGAAGAGGAAATTGTCGAGTTAAATCACTGGCGAAACCAGCTATATCAAATAGGTTTAATCGGCGAATACGAGAACGGAATAGGTTTTGGTAATCTGAGTGTTCGTATTCCTCAATTTCAAAATATCATCATTTCAGGCACCCAAACGGGGGGAATTGCCGAACTCACCGCGCGACACTATACCAAAGTTACTGATTTTAACTGGCACAAAAATTATGTCATCTGTGAAGGTCTAATTAAAGCCTCTTCTGAGACTTTGACCCATGGTGCAATTTACGTTGCCCAACCTCAAGTAAATGCCGTAGTTCATGTTCATCATGCAGACTTATGGCGTAAATTAATAAATAATGTCCCCACTACTAACCCCCATTGCGCCTATGGCACACCAGAAATGGCAGAGGAAATTATTAGGCTGTGTCAGCAAAAAGAAACTCAAACACAGAAAATTATTGTTATGAGTGGTCATGAAGAGGGCATTCTCACCTTTGGCAAAAGCCTCAGCGAAGCAGGTGATGTGCTGTTGAACTTCTTTGGCGTGCAAGATTTTTAAAAAATTAACCTAAATTTGGCTAGAATGAGCAAGACTCAATCTAAAGATTACTAAATACTACAAATTGATTAATAAATTTTATCGACGAAAATATCAGCTAACGATATTTTCGTTTTTGATGGCGATCGCCTTAATTTCAAGTCTTGTATTTAGTCCTGAAGCTACAGCTAAACTATTTGATGGACCAGTGGATCGATTACCTCTAGAACAAAGAGTTTCCTTGAGAAAAGGAGAGGTAATTATGATCGGCAACAAAGGCAAATATACTAGTTTAATGTTAGCAAAATCTACCATGGACAATGTTTGGCAGGTATTGACCGACTATAATCATTTTGCTGAATTTCTGCCTGGAGTTACGAGTAGCAAACTAATTGAAACCGATGGCGATCGCAAAATATTTGAACAGACTAATCAAATCAAAACCTTAGTTTTTAGCACCGAATCACGATTAGAAATTGCTGCAACCGAATCTTATCCTCAACGAATTGCTTTCAAAGCCATAGCTGGTGACTTAAAAACCATGAATGGAACATGGCTATTACAGCCCGTGTCTCCCTACCCCAGCGCACCTCCCGATCAGGTTTTAATCACTCATACCGTTACCGTAGAGCCAGCTAAAACACCAATCGACAGTATATTTTTTAATATTTACGAAGATCGCTTAGCAGAAACTCTCAAAGCAATTAAACAAGAAACAGAAAAACGTTCAGGCAAGGAGAAA
>JBBSPC010000251.1:0-4061 GCA_038259125.1 Chroococcales cyanobacterium
ATCTTCTTTTCACCTCTATGATAGGCATCTACGGCTTTTTTTCTTAGATCGTAGCTGTAGGGAGTCGGCATAATCTTTTTATTTTAGCGATCGCCTTGATTTTAGCTGATTTTGTCCTAAGATAACTTTGTATTGCTATATTCCCCCGATTTTAACTCCATTGAGCATGATTTTGCTGCCATGAAAAAGAGAAGAAAGTATGCTTCTGATGGTACAAGTGTTGCTCAAATTGTTAAAGACTATTCTGAACGAGATATACCCTCAATTCTTATTTAAAATGACTATAATTGCTGTAGCCAAGAAACGTGGTCGCTATGGACATCGAGATGCCACGATGATTTTATTGGCTTATCGTCATGGTCTTAGAGTATCAGAACTATGTGCCTTACGATGGGAACAGATAGATTTTAATACGGGTTTATTTCATGTTCGACGATTGAAACGTGGTATCGAGAGCGTTCATCCTTTAAGAGAGCCAGAATTACGAGCATTACGAAAACTTCAACGTGAATCTAAATCTTCATCTTATTTATTTGTTACAGAACGGGGAAGTCCGATGACGGCTGCTGGTTTTCGTAAACTGTTAACTCGTGTAGCTGAATCTTCCTCAATCTTTTTTCCCATCCATCCTCATATGCTTCGACACGCCTGTGGCTATAAGTTAGTTAATGACGGACGCGATATACGAATGATTCAACAATATCTTGGTCACAAGAATATTCAACACACTGTCCGCTACACAACGCTTTCGGCTAATTGCTTTAATCAATTTTGGTCTGATTAAATTTCCTTAGCGACCAAAATTTCTCCGTTGCTATACAAAGGCCTGGAGGTAAAACGAGAGTTACCGCAAAAGTGACGGAACATTCGTTAGATCGCATACTAGAAGGTACAAGTAGATTATTAACTGTACAGTGACTAATTAAATGTCGCTGGAGACAAATTATTGTCAACACCGCGAGGGGTATGCTGGCTAAACGCCAGCACCCCTCGCGGTCATTGAGACTATTTTTTTGTCGTCGGGACAAATTGTTGTTGGATTGACGACAGTTAATTTGCCTTTTATCTAAAAGACGACAGTTATTTCGTCACTCGGAATAATAACTAAAATACCCTTTATGCTCTTAAAGCATTGTATTGTTTAGGTTGACGTTGACGACATCAATTAGTCTTGATGTCATTTAATTAGTCACCATACAAAATTTTTTAAGCCTAAAATCTTCGGCAACGATCGCTTTCACATTGTTTAATTTTGTATCCTTCAATTAAATCTTTTCGATTGTGGTTCTGGTGCTTTTAGTTTTCTGGCTGTTGGCGATGCCCGTTGTTATTCCCTGGTTTTGTCGCTCTGTGTCTTTTTAATGGCAAGAGCGATCACTTGACGACTGCGATGAGAAATTCGATTTTTATGTTGGGCATTTTTGTAAAGTAAAGTAATCAAGATTGGATTTTACTGTGGACATAACAACAAAATATTAAACAATAATCTGCTGTTCTAGTTGTTTAAAGCTTGCATTTATTTTCAAGGTTTTTCGCCATAATTTACAGTCCTTTAAAAATGCGATCGCTATATATACGTTGAATAACTTGAGTTAATTTGATGTGTTTAACATCAGGATGCTGAGGGTTAATAACTATTATATTTTCTAGATTACCTGGGGTGGCAGCACTATGCACAAATAAACACGATTCTTTCCCTTTTTTCAACCAGGCACTACCAATCGTTTTGGTACTGTTTGGATGAGGGTAATCTTTCCAATTTTCAGGTAGATCCTTCAATAAGATAGTTTGACTTGTAACTGGATCGGGTATTTCATATACTCCCATGACATAATTTTGGGGTACTAGGTCGGGACTAGGAAAGTAATTTGCTAATTCTAAAGCAGCAACTGATGGATTAGGAGCAAAATAGAGAACAGGGTAATTAGGTAGATTCCATCTCGCTCCTTTGCGGTAGGAGTTTCCCATGCCGTCATAGCTTTCTAAGTAATCACGTCTAACACCACGGTAGATCAGCATCAGGTAAAATCACCGTACTGCATGACCATTAAACAATCTCTAACTAATTCTCTACCCTTGAAAGTATCTAGCAAATCTATTGGTACTTGTCCTGACAGAGCAGGAATTTTGGTATTTAACCACTTTAAAGCAGTTGTAGCATCTCGATCGTAGACTTGAAAAGCCAATTCAAATATTTTTAAGGTGTCTAAAATAGCTTCACTAACTGTAGGAGACAAATGTTCTTGATGATAAAACTTACTCAAGTTGGTTTTATCGGTGTTTAAAAGACTAATAATTAGATCTCGTATTCCTAAAACTTTAATTGTCGGCTGTAAAATCTTTCCTGAGATTCCCAGTCGTGAGGCTTGAATAAAAGTACCATCTTCTTCTAGAACTTTTGGTGATATTTGTGATTCGGTCAATAAGCTTTTTAAATCTATGGTTTTCACGGTTTTTTCTCACAAAATAATAAGTGTCGTAAAATTAACTATATTGTAGCGTAGTATTTACGACAAATAATAGCAAACATTTAAAATATTTTTGAGGTGTTAAAGTAAGTTGTTTTAATTTGTGAAGTTTGTATCCAACGCAGCCAGGAGATTACAGATAGTCTGATTGAAATATTAACGACTATCATCAAGCGTATTGATAACCGAGCAGAGAAGCGGATTAATCAGGAATTAATTGAAGAGTTTAAGAAGGTTTCGGGCAAAACAGGCTTACTGTATCGTATTGCTGAAGTATCAATTGCCGAACCAAATGGGATTATCGAACAAGTAATCTTCCCAGTGGTTTCTCTCAAAACCTTCAAGGACTTGGTTGCCGAATACAAAGGAACGGGTTTGGCTTATAAGCGTAGGGTTCACAATGTTATGCGAGCATCCTTTGCTAATCATTACCGTCGCATGATTCCCCAGCTATTAGAGTTACTAGAATTTCGGTTTAATAACGATCTTCATCGTCCAGTCATTGAGGCATTGGAGTTATTGAAGAAATATGCCCACAGCAAAGCTAGATATTACGATTCGACGGAAGAGATTCCCATCGATGGAGTTCTCAAAGCTGGAGTAAAAGAAATCTTGATGGAAACAGATAGTGAGGGTGTTGATGGTTTTTTCGGTGGAGGTGAAAATAACTTTGCCTTTAAGGGAAGTTGGGCTGTTGTTTGTAGCATGGGTCAAGTCCTCTGAGGGACGTTTATGTCTTCATGATACTTTGCCTAGAAGGAGACAAACTAGGTAAAGTTGACATTTGTATTTCTTATCAATCAAGCCCAAGAATGGTATAAAAAATCACTTTTTTTTGAGGCTGCACTTCGTCGCACGAACCTTCTATTTCCGCCTTGTTGCTGTGTTTTATCTTGGTGTTGCCTTACAAACTGTTTGAATCTCTCTAAATCTTGAATTTTACGATTATTTTTGGGAGGACGCTTGGCGATCGCTTTGAAGTCTCCTGTTTCCTGTTCTCTTTTTAGCCATAAATCTAGGGTGTTACGACTAATTTTCATTAATCGGCAAATAGCTATCTTCTTTTCCCCTCTATAATAGGCATCTACGGCTTTTTTTCTTAAATCGTAGCTATAAGGAGCAGACATTTTTTCTTCTTTTCGCAATCGTCTTAATTCTAGCTAATTTTGTCTTAACCTAACCCCGTATTGTTATATTTGGCTTGCCAAGTAGGGTCATTCCGTTAGTCGTAAATTAAGTTTTTTTTCTACATTAGCGCCTGGATTATTCTCCCAGCGATCCCCCACATGGGCATAGATAGAAGTAGTACGAGGATCGGCATGACCCAATAAATCCTGAACCTGTCTTAAATCTGCACCAGCCTGCATCGATAAAGTTCCCGCCGTATGACGCAGACTGTGAGCCGAGAGCGTTCTGCCTGGGGTATGCTTTAATCCAGTAGCTTCTAAATAGCGATCGATAATTGCTCGAATCCCCCGCCGTGATAGCGACTTACCCTTTGAGTTATTACTGAAAGAAATAAAAATACTATCCTCTGGTTTAATTTTTCTTCGCAGAACCTTTCGCCTTACCTCTAAATACTCTTCTAGCTGC
>JBBSPC010000252.1:0-4059 GCA_038259125.1 Chroococcales cyanobacterium
ATTTAGCTGCTTGGGGGAAAAGTTCTATGGGGTGGTTCTTCGGGTTTAAACTCCATTTAATTATTAATGAACTTGGAGAAATTGATAATATCCTTACTCTGATTGATTTTCAATTTTATCGCTTATATCGAATTTAGGTTAATAGCCCGATGTTTAAATGTCGCCATCAAAAAAGCCTGTAGAAAAATCTAAGTTAATCCACAGGCTAATTCAAACTAATTATGGAAATTATTAAGTTATTCTTTATTTAGCTTAAAGCTTATAGCCTAGAGCTTACAGCTAATCGCTGCGCGATTTTAGGCATCATCCAAAGCAACAATACCAGGTAGAGTTTTACCCTCCAATAGCTCTAAACTTGCACCACCACCAGTAGAAATATGGCTCATTTTGGCAGCTACACCAACTTTTTCTACCGCTGCAACCGAGTCTCCACCACCAATGATGGTGACAGCATCAGATTTACCAGCCAGAGTATGGGCGATCGCTTCTGTACCAGCAGCAAATTTATCAAATTCAAATACACCCATAGGGCCATTCCAAATCACTGCCTTACAATCTGCTAAAGCATCTTGGAACACTTTAATTGAATCAGGACCAATATCTAGTCCCATCCAGCCATCGGGAATATCATTGATGCTTACAGTTTTAGCATTGGCATCAGGCGCAAAATTATCAGCTACTACCACATCAGTAGGCAATAACAATTCAACACCTTGCTCTTTAGCTTTAGCTTCTAAGGACTTAGCTAAATCTAGCTTATCTTCTTCTACCAAGGAATTACCAACGCTTAGACCACGAGCTTTATAGAAAGTAAAGATCATCCCGCCACCAATAAGTAGCTTGTCACACTTGTCTAGTAGGGTATCGATTACGCCAATCTTACTAGAAACTTTTGAACCGCCAATAATTGCAGCCAAGGGACGCTTAGGATTATCGACTGCATCTTGCAGATAATCTAATTCTTTTTCAATTAAATAACCAGCAACGCTAGGACTTAGATAGTGAGTTACTCCTTCAGTAGAAGCATGAGCGCGGTGAGCAGTACCAAATGCTTCGTTAACGTATAGATCGGCGTTAGAAGCTAGCTGTTTGGCAAATTCAGGGTCATTTGCTTCTTCTTCACTGTGAAAACGCAGGTTTTCTAAAAGAACAACTTGACCATTGCTCATACCATCAATAGTAGAAGCCACAGCATCGCCAACGCAATCATCGCACTTAGTAACATCTTGTCCTAGTAATTCACCCAGTCTTTTAGCAACAGGAGTTAGTCGTAATTCTTCTTTAACTTCTCCTTTGGGACGACCCATGTGGCTACATAAAATTACTTTCCCACCTTTACCAACCAAATCCTTAATTGTGGGCAACGCAGCTTTGATGCGAGTATCGTCTGTAATTTTGCCACTATCATCTAAAGGAACATTAAAATCGGCTCTTACTAAAACTCTCTTTCCAGAGACATCTGCTTCGCTTAAACTCGCTACGGTCTTTTTAGCCACTGCGACTTTCCTCCTAATTGCTTGTTAAATAAATTAATAAATATTACCCAAGTCTAAAGATAAATTAGATAAATTTTAGAATTCGGGACTAGGATTAATCTACCAGAGGAGTTGCACGAAAGAAAGCATTTGAAGTAGTAATTTTGTTGCTAGAATCTAATATCTCGCTTTATTAGCTATGACTCTAAAAATCCGCGATCGCCATTTTAACTGGGGAGAAAAAACCTATTTGATGGGTATTCTTAACGTTACTCCCGATAGCTTTAGCGATGGTGGTAAGTTTAATAGCTTAGAATCTGCCCTGATGCAGGCTCGAAAGATGATTGCCCAGGGAGTAGATATTATTGATATTGGTGGAGAATCTACTCGTCCTCAGGCAAAGCCTATTTCACTTGAATTGGAATTAGAGCGAGTCATTCCTGTAATTAAAAAGCTACGCCAAGAATCAACTATACCTATTTCTATTGATACTACCAAAGCGACTGTTGCCCGCGAAGCGATCGCAGCAGGGGCAGATATAGTCAATGATATCTCTGGGGCAACTTTTGATCGGCAGATGTTAACCACTGTAGCTCAATTAGACGTACCAATTATTTTAATGCACATTCGCGGCAATCCGCAAACCATGCAGTCTTTGACCCAATATCAAGATGTGGTGGCAGAAGTGACAGAATTTTTAGCAATGCAAACATCTAAAGCGATCGCCTGTGGTATTGAGCGGACTAATATTATCGTCGATCCTGGTATTGGCTTTGCCAAAACTGCTTCACAAAGTTTAACATTATTCCAGCGTTTGGCTGAATTAAAAGCACTAAATCTACCCCTCTTGGTCGGGGTATCTCGTAAAAGCTTTATGCGTCCTCTAATAAATAAAAGCGATCCTCAAGAGAGGATATGGGGTACGGCTGCTGCTTGCTATGGTGCGATCGCCAAAGGTGCAGATATTTTAAGAGTTCATGATGTAGCCGAAATGTTTGATGTTTGTAGGGTGGCTGATGCGATCGAGCGTAATTTTATCAGTCACAATGAAAAATAAATAGCTATGTTGAGTTATTAGAAAAAAAGTAACTTATTAAAATATTTTCTGACGAAAACAATCTTTAGTCTTAGGCTAACTGATATTTTGATAACAGGATTTGATTATATTCTTGGGCATTGCTGAATCGAGGTATGACAGTAAATTGGTTACTTTTATAATCTAGGTCATGAGAATCAATCAAAAGCTAAAAGCTAAAAGCTAAAAGCTACGAACAGTATTACTTTCGGTTTCATACCTGTCTTGAACGAGTCGCTCATGGAGCAAACCCCCAAGACCGCGCTCGTTCGCTAAATCAGCAACGCCTATTCTTGTTAATAAATTCCCTTTAAATTCAATTAATCCAGGTTTGATAATGAGTCAATTTACTCTCAATTTACTTCAAGGTGCAGTAATTTTTAACTTCAGCAAAGAATCTGCCCAGGAACTTCAGGCAGAAATATCTACTTTGATGCAAAGTTTAAAAGCAGCTTCAAGCAGCGTTTCTAGTAGCGGCAGCCGTCCATCTCCCCAAAAATCTATGGAATACCAATATACGGGAGATGTCTTTCTCGAAATTTTTTGTAACCCCAACATTTACCCTAGCCCTTTTGCTGCCAAAATTTTAATTACCCTAAGAGATAGTCGTATTCGTTTGACAAGCGAAGCCGAACTGACTCAGCTAATCGAAGATTTAAACCTATATCTAGAGAGTTAAAAAGGCTTAGAGCTTATAACGTTAATCATTAACCACCACTTATTTTGGCTTTGTAACCTGATTGAGTCAATAACTCTAGGAGTTTTTGCTTATGTTCTCCTTGAATTTCTAGACTATTATCTTTGACAGTGCCACCAGTGCCACATTTGGCTTTTAGCTGTTTTAATAGCTTGCTGAGGGTTTCGGGTTTATGCTGAAACCCAGTAATTATTGTTACCGTTTTGCCTTTTCTGCCAGAACGAGTCGCTTGTATTCTAAGATCTTGCTGTTGGGGGGGTAAATCAGGCACTCCTCTTTCTAATGCCTGAGAATTATTAGTATTGCCAAATTCTTGATAAGCAATGGGTTGACGCTGGGAATTACGTTTAGCAGCCATGTTAAAATTCTCTCCAATCTTTTTTGTTGCAAATCTCGTTGGTTAATTCATAAAATAACATCCTGAATAAGGCATCTTTATTCCTTAACAGTTTTTCGTAACTTTTAATAGCGATCGCTTAATTTTTGGTTAAATTGAGATTGTAAAGCACTAATGCTCGACAATTAACTCCAAAGCTGAACTTATCCAAGCGATAATAATCATTAAATTTAGGCAAGAGAAAAAATAAAGTTAATGGGGCTTCTATATAAGTTAATGGGATTTTAAAAAACAAACTTGATAGACTAGGAAAACAAATTTAAATTAACTATTTTACGTCTGATGTAAATTAACTTTCTTTATCTATTTTTTAAAAAAATTCAACTTAGGCAGATCCAACTGCATTATCTAAATTTAGAATATAGTCAATCATTGGAAAAATCGATGTTAATGTTTACGGAAGGGGTCTGGGGAG
>JBBSPC010000253.1:0-4044 GCA_038259125.1 Chroococcales cyanobacterium
GTCATCTACAAGGACAAAAACTATGACTAATAGGCTTTCAAAGTCTATGCTATTCATGAGGAAAGATATTTAGATGGACAGCTTGATAACTTTCATCTTCTGTCTTTTCCTCCTTTTTTCCTAATTCACACTAGGCGTTTAGTATTTTTTTGAAACTTATAATTACCGTTAAGAGTAAAAATGCTTGGTTACATGGTAATATTGCTCACTCTATCATCATGGCAACACTAAAAACATTTACAAAACGTTTACATTGTGTAGCAAGTTTGAACAAAAATACTAATGTTCAACTGCAATATTTGTTCAAATTGCCAATCATCATATTTGCCTTGAAAGTTTTCTTGCCAAACCAATGATTGCCCTCAAGACAGGTTAAACATATATAGAAACGAGCCAAAATTATTTGCAGGCAATTATTATGAATCAAATCCCGACAGTTGTTATTGGTGGAGGTCCTGCTGGTCTAACTGCTGCTTATGAACTAAGCAAGCACGGTAAGAAATCAGTTGTGTTTGAAAAAGCAGATCGGGTTGGCGGTATTTCGCGCACCGAAACTTATAAAGGCTACCGTTTTGACATTGGTGGACATCGGTTTTTTACTAAAGTTGGAGAAGTAGAACAGCTTTGGCAAGAGGTCATGGGGGATGAATTTATCAAAGTTCCTCGTCTATCCAGAATCTATTATAAAAATAAATTTTTTAGCTATCCTTTAGAACCTTACAACGCCTTATCTAATTTAGGTCTGATTAACAGCACCTTAATTATGTGGAGTTATTTTAAAGCTAAAGTTAGTCCCAACCCCGTAGAAGAAAACTTTGAGCAGTGGGTTTCTAATCGCTTTGGTAAACGCTTGTACGAAACTTTTTTTAAAACTTATACAGAAAAAGTGTGGGGTATACCCTGTACAGAAATTAGAGCAGATTGGGCAGCACAGCGCATTAAAGGATTGTCTCTTAAAACAGCTATTACTAACGCTCTTTTTGGTAGTAATGATACTAAAACTTTAATTAAAGAATTTAACTATCCCGTATATGGCCCTGGGCAAATGTGGGAACGTTTTCAAGAAAAGTTAAATAGCATAGGTTCGCCTGTACATCTTAATACTGAGGTAGTCGAGATAGAACGAGATGGCTACCAAGTCAATAGCGTTACTGTCAAACAAAATGGTGAAACCAGAAAGGTTGCAGCAGAAAACTTTGTTTCTAGTATGCCTGTATCGCTGTTATTAAAAAAACTTAATTCTGCACCTCCAGAAGCCGTGCTAAAAGCTGCCAACAGCCTCAAGTATCGTGATTTTTTAATTGTTTCTTTGGTAGTAGACCAGGCTGAACTATTTCCTGATAACTGGATTTATATTCATAGTCCTGAATTTAAGGTAGGCAGAATCCAAAATTTCAAAAACTGGAGTAAAGCAATGGTGCCTGATCAGAGTAAAAGCTGTCTGGGTATGGAGTATTTCTGTAACGAAGGAGGCAAGCTGTGGCAAATGTCTAACGCTGAATTAATTGAACTAGCTAGCCGTGAGGTTAAAGCTTTAGGGTTAGTAGATCCAGAAGTTAACATTGAAGACGGTACAGTAATACGCCAGTTTAAAGCTTATCCTGTCTATGATGATGAGTATCGTCAAAACGTAGAAGTTATTCAGGAATACATTCAGAAATTCGAGAATCTGCAAACGGTAGGTCGAAATGGAATGCACCGTTACAATAACAGCGACCATTCAATGTTAACTGGTTTGTTGGCAGCAAAAAACATTTTAGGTGAAAAACACGATCTCTGGAATGTTAATGTTGAGCGTTCCTACCACGAAGATTTTACCGATAGCCAAAAAGCTTACTCCAATCTAAAAAACCAAGCTTATGCTGTATCTAATTAGAAAAGCTCTTAGCTCTTAGCTTAATTAAATTTAGCTAGTTTAAACCAGACAAAAATTAAAGCTTATGACCAGTTCTCTAGTTACGATAGTTGTCGTTCCTCGCGAACGCTTTAGCTACACTCGCGAATCGTTAGAGAGTATTTATTAAAATACAGAATTACCCTTTAAGCTCGTTTATGTAGACGGCAATTCTCCTCGACCAGTCAAAGAATATCTGGAAACTCAAGCCCAACAAAAAGAGTTTGAGCTAATTAGAACTGACTATTATCTATATCCCAACCAGGCGCGTAATCTAGGCTTGGCTAAAGTTGATACCAAATAATGTGGTTTTTGCCGATAACGATATTTTGCAGGTGCTTGGGTGCAGGTAGTCCCTTCTCAGTGGGCAGAGCCATTTGGGAATGTTACCACTGAAGCAATGATGAGAGCTACAGCGGTAACTGCTTCTGCTGTGGGAGCGCAACCAGAAATTGTCGTCGATGGCGAAACAGGTTTTTTGGTGTCATCCCCTAGAGATGTTAACTTTTGGACGACAAATTTGACTCGATTATTATCTAATCGTCAATTGGCTACAAAAATGGGCAATGCAGGACGCGATCGCGCCATTAGCAAATTTAGCGAAAATACCCGTAATCAAAGGTTTTTGGAGATTTATAATCGCCTACAGACTCAATATACAATTGCCAATCTACCCCTTAATAGATTGTTAAATAATAATGGCAAAACACTTTAAGCGATCGCCAAAAACAAAAAGTAGAACAAGTTGCAGCACCAATGTTAGATTTGCTGGGATATCCTCCTACACAGCAGGATTTACCTAACCTATCCAAAAACGTAAACCAAGCAGCGTTAGAAACAGCAGTTAATATTTCTCATCGCTCACCTTTAGATCAGGTACAGCGTTTTTATGGTTTTTTAAATAGTCAACGAACTATCTCGGCGAAAGCAAATCTAGCAAAAGACTGGTCGCTTGACAAAATTAAACGCTTGGTAAAAGCATAGAGGAAATATGACCCACAAATCCTCTCAGCAGCACTTTAATACTGACGATCTATCTGCCAGCTTGAAGCAGAGATCAATCCGCTCAGGTATGATTACCTTTGCCTCTCAACCTTTAAAGCTAGTCTTGATTGGCTCAACCGCAATTTTAGCTCGTTTACTACTTACTCCAGGAGACTTTGGACTGTTAGCGATGGCCACTCCCCTGTTTTTGCTGGTAGATAGCTTAAGCAGCTTTGGTTTAGAAATGGCAGTAGTCCAAAAAGATTGCCTCAATCAGCAACAGGCTAGTGCAGTTTTCTGGCAATCGCTGAAAATTAATGCCTTACTAATTGGGATAACGGTCTTGCTTGCTCCAGTTTTTGCCAGGTTTTACCATGAAGCAAGGCTAACAGGCATGATTTTGGGGTTAGCTGTAGGTGCATTTAGCGTCTGCCTAGCTTTTAACATAATTCTTTATTAAAGCGACAGATGCGTTTTGGGACACTAACCATCATTGAATTAATTGCCCTGTTGTTGAGTACTATAGTTGTTGCGATCGCTGCTGCTAAAATTGGCTGGGGTTACTGGGCATGAGTGTTGCAATTATCAGTAATGCAGGTGATTCAAAGCATTGCCCAATGGTGGATTTGTGACTGGCGACCCAGCAAATACGTCAAAGATGATAACTCAAATGCCGAATTGGATTCAATGTTGAGCTATGGCAGACATTTAACTGGCTTTCGCTTTCTCACTCGTATCGGAATGAACCTAGTCCGCATTTTGATTGGCTATGTCAGTGGTGCTAACGCTTTGGGTTTATACTATATAGCTTATAAATAGGCATATTTTCCTTTTGAACAGGTTTACTTTCCCATATATCCAGGTACAGATTTAAGAAATAGGTTAGAAATCCCTTAGAATACTATCTCGACAATACTTCTTTATACGATGTTTTAAATGCTTTAGACATACCCAATAAGCGAGATATCTTAGTTATTGGCTTTATAATTACTCTAGTGTTTTTTTGTGTATGTATTTTCAAATATTCTACGCCTGGTGTGAATTAAATTTTAGTAAGCTGAGGAGGATTGAAAAGTCAAAACATCAATCTCAAAATGACGACGCAAGAAAAGCCGCAAAGTATGAGAGGTCATTTTGAGTGCCATATGAGTAGCCAAGCCACCAAC
>JBBSPC010000254.1:0-3860 GCA_038259125.1 Chroococcales cyanobacterium
AAACATTCCTACCCGTTCAATACAGTGTTGAATTTCTTCTGGGGTTACGGGTTCATCACGAAGATAGATTGCGCGATCGCTAAACCGTGCTTCTGGTAGTCTACCTAAATCTAAAACTACCTCAATTAAACTATCGCTATCCTGTTGAAGATGCTCGTCTAACTTGGAACGAATCGAGTCGGGAAAAATAGTAAGTAATTTGTCTAAATTATCGGTAACCTGCATTCGATGAGAAGCTATTTCTGACTGCATTTTTTAATATATTTGGTTAAATTATTAAGCTATAAAGAGTTAAAATCCCAGAAGCTATTTCTTAATCTGATAAACTAGCTCACTAGCAGTTGTTACAGCCTGTTCAAGCAAATCAATATTTTGTTCGAGCTTCAAATTAAGCTGATTCATTGGCTTATTGGTTAAATTAAATTGAATATTTTGCAGTTCGGTAGTTTCTAGTTGATTTAACACTGGGGCTAAAATTGCGCGGGCATAGCTTCCATAAGCCACTCCAGCAATAGATTTAAATAAGGGAGAATTTTGTTGCCTGAGCATCTTTTTTTGCTTTAGCTTATCTACCGTATAGTTATTAGTACCTCCTGCTAGTTGAACATAGCCAGGCAGCTTTGCCCGTAAAACTTTTTGAGCAAAAGCGATCGCGGCATGAGTAGTTCCCTTGCCAATATCACCACTCATAGAACGTCCATCAGTCTGCCAAATCAAAGGACAGGGCAAAGGAGTAATTAATTCATAGAGCGATCGCAAATAATTCAAAACATCAGGGGCATCGGTGCAGCTAATTGCTAACAGTTTAAGTTGCCCCACTATCGGCGCAAGGTCTTCCCAGACCCTGTTAAAATCCTCATAATGCCCTACCTGGGTATGAATTTCAATTGCGTCTATTTTCAGCGATCGAACCCAAGATACAACGGATTTAACATTTGAGACATGAGAACGGGTTGTAATTAATTCCTGGGGACAAATCGGCAAACAACGACCACAGCCATAACAAAGGCTGTTTAAGATCCCTCCTTTGTTTAAATTTATTGCTTCGGCTGGACACAATTGTACACAAGGTTGAGGGCAATCCTGGGGACAGAGAGTTGCCTCAAACTCAGCTTTGCGGAAGTGAGAATCTTCTTCATCATTAATACTTACCATTAGCCAAGGCGAAGCAACCAGTGTCTTAGCACTATTACCCTTTGAAGCAAGGGGTAGGGGGTAGGGGTTAGGGGTTAGGGAAAATGCTTGACTATCATGATTATTTTGCTCAACTAATAACTGAGTCTTTTGTTGTAATTTTTGAGCTACTTCAATTCCTTCGATAGCAGCAGCAATTACGGCAGGATCGGCAGCAACATCTATACAGTCAGCACCAGCCAAACTATATGCCACAGCTAGACTACGAACCGCGGGCAGATGCTGATAGCTAGCTCCACAAATTAGCTTAAACCAGCTACCTTCGATTAATGAATGTAAGGGATAAGATTGAACCACTCTTACATCCTAATATTTTGTCTCTCATTAGTGCTAGGTTTTGGAAATAAAGCTTTAGGCTTCAGAACTGATAATCGTAATCAGCCTGTAATTGCATTAAGCAATACTTCTGCTAAAGTAATCCCCTGCATATCATCGATGGTAATGGTATCAACGATATCAAATTTAGCTCCCGCAGATTCTAGCTGGTCATCTAAAGCCTTCAGAAATTGAGTAGCTTTACGATTAGTGCCTACTTGAATTAAAGAAATACCTATTTCTTCTTCTCGCTCAATTTGCCGTGAAGCTTCAATAATCACTCGCATGACTGCTTTATAATCATTAGGTTCACCATCAGTAATAACTATAAAAGTTTCTCCGTTAGCTTTAGCTTGTCCTGCTGCTTTACGGTCAAAATAATTATTGACGGCATCTAATAAAACACTGGATAAATCAGTACGACCCATAGGATCATTTTCTGCGTATATTTTGCCTACTTTATCAGCCGTAACGTTGTCATAACGACGAAAGCGACTAGAGAATAAATAAACAGTAATACCATCGGGGTCAATTTTTTCACACTCTTTAGCCAAAGCAAGAGTGGATTCTTGGGCAGATTCCCAACGAGTTTTGCCCCCTGGGCGATCATTAGTCGACATACTGCCACTTTTATCAATTATTAGTGTGTAGTCGCGGTCTTCGACAATAGAGTTATCTGCCATAAGGTCACAATCTTTTTTGCTGCTGGGTTTCTTCATTTAGCCTATTACAAGGTTGGACTGAACTGCCAAAAATAAAAAATTTTCACAGATTTATTTAATCTCACTCACAATCTTAATTGAGTATTTATACTTGGTTCGACGTAAAAATTGTAAACAGATATTGCAACCATTGGAAAAATATTTGAATATTCTACCAATCAGAGAAACCTCCGCGATAATCTAAGTAATCTAGACATTCACAGAATAATTATTTAGGAGAATTTTGATGGATAACGAGCTACACAAATATAAGATGATTTGTACTTTAAAATTTGGCGATATTTATGGTCAGATAATTATTTGGTTAATTGTAATCTTTATTAGCTTGGCTACTACTTTAGCGTTATGGAGTAGTACCAGACAAATTTATGCTTTGGCAACGGTAGGAATTGTTTTAGTGCTGTCTTTGCCTTTTCTGCTGTTTGCTTTTGTAACTACCTTGCTAAACAGAATTGAGTTTGTACCTATGGAAGAAGAATTATTTAGCAAAACTGTAAGAGGCTCAAGTTCTAAAATATCCAGCGTCGAATCTAGAGCCTAATTTAAAGGATAAATGATGAAGGATGAGGGTAGAGGAAACAATTTACTACTTGCATCATTCCTCATTTTTAACGAAATAAACTGTACATTGTGCAAGGTGCAAGCGAAAGACATCTTTGCTACTTGCCTAGATCCTTACTCTTTATCCTTCATCCCTCACTTCTTAATTAAGCTCCCATACCTGAGTATTGCTTTAAACCTTTGTTCCAAAGCCAACGGTTAGCAATAACAAACACTGTTGTCCAGGCGATCATAATTAAAATGCTTCTGCCAAAATTGACGGGCAAACCCATTAGCAGTGCTGCGGGAAAGTGCATCATGTAAGGAAAAGGAGTCAATTCCACTATTTGTCGAACCCTCTCAGGAAAGACTTCTAAAGGAGCAATGGTTCCTGAGAGAAATGTATAAAATAAAAAGCAAAATTGCTGAATCGCACTAGCCCTTTCTGTCCAAAAAGCCAGCATGGCAAAAGTATACTGAATCGCAAATCGTAAAATAAATGCCAAAGCGATCGCCATTATACTTAAAAACATATTTTTGAGTTCGGGAATCCAAGCTGCATCAGGATAAAGTAGAAAAAACAAACCGCAGAAAAGAAGTATTAAAGGCAAACGAGTCATTTTTTCGGCTAGGTGTCTAGCGACATGATGCCAAACAGGGTCAATGGGCTGTAATAGTCTCAGTGACAGTCTTCCTTCTAAAATTTTTCGTTCAAACTCCCAGATGACCCAAATAGTGGTTAGCTGACGCACTATAAATACACTAAAAAAGTATCTGGCAAAATCTATGGGACTAAGGCTAAAATCACCACTTTGGGAAGCCTCTATCCAAACTCCCATCAGAATAATAGGTAGAGAATTGGATAATGCCCAGAGAAATATTTCCGCCCGATATTCGAGCATATGGGCATAGTGAGCCACAAAAAGTGTTCTAGCCTTTTTTGTATTTAACATAAATAACTGTAGTTTAGACTAAAAAAAATCATGAGAAAATAGTTCAGCCAGTTTAAAATAGCTAAAAGAGAAAATAATTAGCCAAAAATATAGTTAAGCTGTCTTTGTTTGTGATTTTTTGGGTCGAGAATAACTC
>JBBSPC010000255.1:0-3825 GCA_038259125.1 Chroococcales cyanobacterium
AATGCCCCAGAACAAAATCCAATAGAAGATGTGTGGTTACAAGGAAAAGAGATGTTAAGAAAGTACTGGAATATTTGTAAAAACTTTAAAATAGTCAAGTGGTTATTTGAGTGGACGATTAGTCAAGATTTATTCAGTTTTGCTAAGCTATCAATGTATGGTTATTTCTCATAAATCATTCCTGATTGCTATAGCTATCGGTAATGCTAGCAAAAAGGAATGACCCCAAAGAAAAGAAGATTAAATTAATAGCGATGAGTTCGACAAACCAGATTATTATTTTTGTTGCTAAATAACTTGCACTGTCTGAAGTAACTAATTTATTTTCTATTTTATACAAAAGATTTTTAACTTCATTTATCATGTTTAACTCATCTATATTTTTAACTATTTTATCCTCAGCTATTTTAACTGGAGCCAATCCAGCCCAAGCTCAAACACAGATTAAAATTGACTACGAAACTCCTGCTTTTGAAAACAAAGAACTCACTATGGGTGCAGTTAAAGTTTTAGTCGATTACAAACCTTTTAATTTAGAGCAAGGAGATTCTTTAGAGTCTAAAAACCTCTATTATCGTATTTTTTATAATGACGTAGAACAAAAAGAGCGAAAAGCTTTTACTTTGAATAACAGCAGTATTTTATTAAAAGACTTGGATGAAAACAATATTCCTGAAGTGATTATTTCTACTAACAGTGGAGGGGCGCATTGCTGCACCAATTTTATTATTTATACCTGGCAAAAAAATCAGTTTTTCGAGACAGAAATAGGTAATTTAAATGCTGGTGGCGGAGTATTTAAAGATTTAAACGGAGATGGAAGAATTGAATTTTTAACAGAAGATAACGCTTTTTTATATCTGTTTAGTAGTTATGCGGGTTCTTTTCCTCCATCTCAAATTTTAAGTTTCAATAATGGTGAGTTTAAAAATGTTACCCGTCAATATTCTCAAGAACTCAAATCAACTGCTTGGCAAATGTATCAAGCATTTCTAGAATCTAAAAAAGAAGGTTATGAAGTAAATGGCATTTTAGCTGGATATGTAGCCGAAAAAATTTTGTTAGGAGAATATGAAGCAGGTTGGAAGTTTATGCTAGCTAATTACGATCGCACTTCGGACTGGGGATTAGAAATCTATCGAGGAGAAAAAGTAATAGGCAAATATCCTAATTTTCCCACAGCTTTGAAGGCTTTCTTAATAAAAGAAGGTTATTTGTCTCAATAGTGATAGACCTTGATTCGTGCGATGTAGCAAGCTATGTGTTAGTAACTTAGGATAAGCTGCACATCAAATGAAAAGCGCAGTAAATAATAATTGAATAGCGATCGCCTTTTTATTGATAAATTTAGCTAATTAGTTGATCGCTTTTGTCACATCTAACCTAAAAATTAGCAACGATCTCTCGATGCACCTTTGTATAACCGTCTTCAATTACTGTAAAATGCTCCTTCAACTGTTGATGTGCTTGGGGTAAAGCATGAAAGGGAATCGAAGGATAAAGGTGGTGTTCGGCATGAAAGGGAATATTCCACGCGATCAAGGGAAACCAGGTTAAAGTAGTGCGGGTGTTGGTCAGAGGATTGTCATCATTAGTGCATCCTGTATGTTCGGCTAATAAGATAAATCGTACGATTGGCTGTCCTACAGCTAGTGGGAATAACCAGAGGGTGAAAAACCAAGGTTGACCAAAAATTAAAGAAACAGCGATCGCAACTCCGTAAACTGCCAGTTGCAAACGTGTCGATCTGATAACTTCATCTCGCGCATCTTCAGCGATATAGAAATAATCTTCTAGCTGACCCGTGGCTACTTTATAGTGGCTTTTAAACTTACCAATCCACCAATTTAAACCGCTTAGTTCTATTAAATACTCCCCAAAGTTACTTGGTTTGGGGTCATCCAATTCAGGATCTTTACCATTAACTTGGGCATAGCGATGATGCCATTTATGATAGCGACGATAAAAATCGCTGTTATAAAAAGATAAGAGTCCAGCTATCCAAGCAACAGTATCATTAAGACGATTATTAGCGAAAGCTGTGCGATGAGAACTTTCGTGTAAGGGTGCAAACATGACAGCAAAACTAAAACCATAGATGATTAAAGCTGGTACTTTAATTAACCAATTATCTACCGTTGCCCATAAATACCCACTACCCACTATCACGCAGATATGTCCTGCAAATTGGCTTAGTCCTCGCCAGTTAGAACGGGCATTTAGAGCTTTTAACTCTGAGGGGTCTAAAATTTGTTTTGGCTTAAGATCGGTTAGTTCTGATTTAGTTGCGACTTGACTATTCATGATTTGACTGTGCTGCTTGCTTGTTATAACAAGTTTTAGATTAACACAATTATAGCAACTTGTTATAATAATTTGGTCATATTAGTTACCAATTAAATAAGTTTGTCAAGATCGCCAAAGCAAATACCACTTCATTTAGATATTTCCGAACAAATACACCAGCAGATTATCGATGGTCGTTATTTACCAGAGGAAAAATTACCTAGTGAAAGAAACTTAATCGAAGAATGGCAGGTCAGCCGAATTACAATTAGAAGAGCGATCGCTAACTTAGTTCAACAAGGTTTAGTGACCACCCATCAAGGAAAAGGAGTATTTGTTACTGAGCAACGCAAAATAGCCTATACTCTCTCTAATCCGCTAACGTTTCTGCAAAATGACCTAACAGACAAAGGAATTGAACTATCCTTGCAAAACATAACCTTTGAGCTTGTTACCACGCCAACAGAAGTCCAAAAAATACTGCAATTACCCCGCAACAATCCCACTGCTTACCTACAAAAAAAACTTCTGCTAACAGACAAAGTACCTGGAGGCGTTGATATCACCTACATTTTGCCAGAAATAGGTCAGAAGTTCGCCACAGAGTTAAAACAAAACATGACCTTTCCGATTTTAGAACGCCATGATTATCACATTGAGCGCGTTGCTGCAATTATCGAATGTACCAATGCTAATCTCGAACTTGGTAAATATTTAGATGTACCTTTGGGTCATTCTTTGCTAGTTTATCGCCACACTGCTTATACAACCAATAATCGCCCGATAGTTCATGGAGAAACAATTTCTAGAGGCGATCGCTTTTGTTATGCAGTCGATCAAATAAACATCACCAAGGGTTTGAATCGTAAGTGACTGAGAGATTTTAAACTATATCAATAGGACTCACGCAGTCTAGTAAATTTTGCCCCCCTAGCCCCCAACTGTGGGGGAACAAGAGAGTTTAAAGTCCCCCACTCGCGCGTACATGCGGTGGGTACACCTTTGTCTTGCGCCTGACGGCGACGCGGGGTCGCTCGTCTTGGGGGATTTAGGGAGCGATTGCGTGAGTCTTCAGAGTAAAACATTTAGCTTTAAAACGTTTTACTCTTCTAACAACTTTCAACTTTAAAATTGAAAATCAACACCTATTTCAGTTCCGAAAAAATCAACTCCGCTGTCGCCTGTTTGGTTAGCATATCGAAGCTGCCCGAAAAGGTCGAATTTGCGACTAATTGGAAAAGATAATCCACCTTTAATTTGCCAAGTAAAATGAACACCATCTGAATATGATTCCAAAATGTTATGTCCATAAATTGCTTCTGATATGCCAATGCCAGGACTGCCAGGACTGATGTACAAAGAGCTACTATTGGGTTTATTTTCAAAAGCATATACAGTGGTTTGCATCTAAATAGGGGAAAATAAGGTGTTATAAAAATAGGTAATAAATGAAGCCCTATTCTGTAGATTTACGAGAGAAGATAGTTAGTGCGATCGACAAAGGTGATAGCTCGGTGAGAAAAGTTGCGCTACGCTTCG
>JBBSPC010000256.1:0-3760 GCA_038259125.1 Chroococcales cyanobacterium
AAAATCATCAAGGTCGCAAAAAATTTGTGTGATATCTAATCTTGATGCCATCATATAACTAGCTGAGATGCTTAGATTGTCGTTATTCTGAGTTTACATCTCAGCCTTTCTTTTTCCCTAGATTTTCGTCGAACTCACGTTCTAAGAAGAGTCGTTATATTCCCAAGCGGTTGGTGGCAAGGGTGGAAAAGATGGAGGCGGAGAAAGTTTCAGTCAGGGAAATATTAGGGGTTTTGAAGAGTAGGAGTAAGAAGTGAGCAATACAATGCTACCCAGAAACAACACATAGAGGTTGCGATCGCGTGAGTTAAGAGGATATGACAGTAAAATTAACGAATCGTTGCCATCTCCTGACCTGCTTCACGGCGAGCGCACTTTTAACTAAAAACTAGCGCATGATGGGACTACCATGATGTTGAACCAGATACCATTTTTGTGCCATCTTCTGAAAGATGTTGGTTGCTATTGATTGTGCTTTTAGTTTTCTGCCTCGGCTCGACTGTAATACGGTTTCGCGGATTACTATATAAGCAATAGCTCGATCAACTTCGACCTTAACAACTTCTACATCAATTTCTATTGAATCAGTGTTGTTAAAAATAGATTTCCAAGAAGCTTGAATTGTATCCCATCCCACCAGCACCCTACCTCCAGGATGAATACACAAACTGGACGAACCTTGCCACCACAAAAGGTTCATGTTTCCCAGATCTTTACTGGAAAAGGCATCATAAAAAGCTTGATTAGTAGCTAAAACTTTTTCTCGATCTAATGAATCAGTCATAAGGGGAGTTTCCGTGCCTTAATTATACGGTAATCTCAATTGTAGAAACTTACTTTCCAACCTCTCCTTCAACCTCGTATATCTCTGCTGCTGCTTGACCTGCTTCACGGCGATCGCAATAGCCCTATCCGAACCGACAATTAACGCCAGCTTCTTAGCTCTAGTCAACCCAGTGTAAAATAGATTGCGACTCAGCATAATGTAGTGCTGAGTATACAGAGGTAGAATAACCACGGGATACTCCGAACCCTGGGACTTATGAATACTGGTAGCCCAAGCTAGAGTGATTTCATTCAAATCGGCATAGTCATAAACTACATCTCTGCCATCGAAATCAATCGTGACTTCCTTCTCTGTATGGTCGATGTTTATCACAATCCCCAAATCGCCATTAAAGACCTCTTTGTTATAGTCATTTTTCAACTGCATCACGCGATCGCTAACTCTTAAAATACTGTCTCCTCTAACTAACTCATCTTTATATTCAGAAGCAGGATTGATTAGCTGTTGCAGTACTTTATTAAGATTACGAGTACCAATCAATCCTCTAGTCATGGGACAAAGAACTTGAACATCTGTAGCAGGATTAAAGCCAGCACGAGGTACGTAATGCTCGATAAGCTCACAGATAGTCTGTACTCCGTGTTCTGCTTCAGTTCCTCCCGAATGCCAAAGACAGTCAGAGGTAGCCTTCATCGATACTGGTTCGAGTTTGGGTATGTGACCGTGATTGATTTGGTGGGCAGTACGAATAATGGCACTCTCGGCTGCTTGACGGAATACCTGAGTCAGACGCACGACGGGAATCTTTTCTGAGGCGATTAAATCTTTGAGAACATTTCCCGGTCCCACTGAAGGCAACTGATCGATATCTCCTACCATTAGCAGCAGACAATCTTTAGGTATGGCTTTGAGTAGAGAATGAGCCATAAACAAATCCACCATACTAGATTCATCCACGACGATCGCACTGCAATTAAGCTGATTATTCAAATCTCGTTTAAAACCCATTTTACTTGGGTCAAATTCTAACAGCCGATGTAAAGTTTTCGCCTCTAAACCAGTCATTTCAGATAGTCTTTTAGCTGCTCTACCTGTTGGTGCAGCACAAGCAATGGATTTACCCATTGCTTTCCAGAGAGTAACGATAGTACGAGTCACAAAAGTTTTACCCGTTCCTGGCCCTCCAGTCAGAATCATTACTTTTTCTAATGCTGCTGTTTCTACAGCCAGCAATTGCTGGGATGATAATTGAATTTGATTGGAGGCGGTGAAGCGATTAATCCAATTCTTGACGCGATCGCTATCTACATCGAGTTTGGTTTTTAACTTCTGCTGTAATAGCTTGGCTAAATGCTGCTCTGAGTAGAAGAAAGTAGGTTTGTAATAGAGTATTTCATCGTCTAATTCTTTGATTAACTGTTCTTCTGTGACCATCTCCTTGAGTATAAGGGCGATCGCATTTTCTTCCGCTTGATGTTCGTCTGTCGTCAATAACTCTTTTGTAAAAGGTACGATTTTAGATTCGGGTAGATAACAGTGTCCGTCCTCACTGGCTTTATCTAAAACATGAAGCACTCCCGCCCGATAGCGAAACTTCGACCAGGGGGACACTCCTACATTGACTGCAATCTTATCTGCTGTGAGAAATCCTATACCAAAAATATCGATCGCTAACTGGTAGGGATTTGTCGTCACTGTAGCGATCGCACTATCGCCATACTGCTTGTAAATCTTGACGGCATAAGTAGTCGATACGCCATGACCTGAAAGAAAGATCATCACCTCTTTAATTGATTTCTGTTCTGACCAGGTACGAGAAATCATGGCGATTCTTTTCTTAGCAATACCTGGAACTTCTGACAGGCGATGGATCTGATTCTCGATAATCTCTAAGGTATCCAAACCAAAGTGTTTGACGATGCGCTTGGCTGTTACTGGTCCTACTCCTTTAATTAATCCGCTACCCAAATACTTCTCAATTCCCGTCAGCGTTGCTGGTTTAGTCTCTTTGTATTGAACTACCTGAAACTGCGAACCATACTGGAGGTGTTCTGTCCAAGTTCCCTGTAATTGTAGCGTCTGTCCTGCCTAAATGTTAGCAAAGCTGCCGACAACGGTAATTAATTGTTTAACATTGCCTGTATTCAATCGCGCTACGGTATAACCCGACTCTTCCGAATGAAACGTAATCCTTTCGATGACTCCAGACAAAGATGATAGTGGAACGGTAGCGGTTGATGATGTCATAGAACGCCTGTTGGGATTCCCCTTCAATAGTCAGTTTACAATCTTGATTACTTTTACTTATTGATACTATAAGAATGTATTTGTCAAACAAACTTTACAAAAAGTTAAATACTTGTTACATTGTTTTACATAAAGAAGTAAAAAACAAAAAACAACTATGTACACCACAACTCAAGTAGATAACGGAATTCTCAACAACTACGCTACTGAACCCAAAATGTCCTACGCAGAATATCCCACCGTGTACGAACAAAAACGCTACTTCAAACAAGCAGCGATCGCTTCAATATTAGTTTCAGCATTAGTTTTAGTTTCCTTTGTAGTCAGCTAATAATCTTTAATCTCTCGTCAACATTGATTTCTCCTACTAAACCTTGGTATGTACGCTGAGGTTTTTTGTTGTTTGAATTTATGAAAATTAAAGCCGATCGTCCTTCAAAAACTATTTCAGGATTTCGCCAATTCAAAAATACGAAATCCTGAAAATTCACCAAGGCGAAAACACGAAAATCTAAAAATTTAACAATTTACCAAGGTGCATTGGCAGCAAGTGACTATACACTTAGATGTCTTTGTGATTGAGGTATGAAAATTGTTGATTACTGTTGCTGGATTCGGCGTTGTTCAAACCAAGGTTACACTTTTAGAAAAAATTACCCAATTTACTAGAACCTATGTTCTAAATTATTGCTCCAGAGCAGAGAGATGGTTGATACTAATAAATCA
>JBBSPC010000257.1:0-3643 GCA_038259125.1 Chroococcales cyanobacterium
AGGACAAAAACTATGACTAATAGGCTTTCAAAGTCTATGCTATTCATGAGGAAAGATATTTAGATGGACAGCTTGATAACTTTCATCTTCTGTCTTTTCCTCCTTTTTTCCTAATTCACACTAGGCGTAATGTAAAAAATTCAACAGCAAGCTCTGCAATGCCCCAAATATAAAGCTTGTTTTGACACATAATGTAATAAAATACCTATTTAGTAGCGAAAAGCTAATTACTTTTCAAAAGTGGTTGTTAAACTTAATAATTGTTAATTGCGAAATAATAAGATAATTAAATGAATGCTGCGCTATTTGTCAGAGCTTATTAAAACTTAATAAATATCAGAGGGATACATCTGTCTGGTAATCTGTGACTTGAGTAAGCATCGCTTCTTGATGAAGTTGTTTATGGGGGAAACCCCTACCGCGAGAGTGTAATATACCCTTTAACTCAGGGCATTTCCTCTCGCAAAGACCACATTTCATCGCTTTTGAAAAGAAATTTAAATATAAGCAAATAGGGAGGAAAACCTTGCTGGAAACAACCCTCGGTTTAGAAATTATTGAGGTAGTAGAACAAGCTGCCGTCGCTTCTGCTAAGTGGATGGGCAAAGGTGAAAAGGATACTGCCGATGAAGTAGCAGTAGAGGCAATGCGTGAACGCATGAACAAAATCAATATGCGTGGTCGTATTGTAATTGGCGAGGGAGAAAGAGATGATGCTCCCATGCTTTATATTGGTGAAGAAGTAGGTATTTGTACTCGCGAAGATGCTAAGGATTTTTGCAATCCAGATGAGCTTATCGAGATTGACATTGCCGTCGATCCATGTGAGGGAACTAACTTAGTGGCCTATGGTCAAAATGGCTCGATGGCTGTTTTAGCAATTTCCGAGAAAGGTGGATTATTTGCTGCACCAGATTTCTATATGAGAAAACTAGCAGCGCCTCCTTTAGCTAAAGGTCATGTAGATATTAACAAAACTCCTACCGAAAATCTTAAGATCTTGGCTGATTGTCTTGGTCGCTCCATCGAAGAGCTAGTAGTAGTAGTCATGGATCGTTCTCGTCATGAAGATTTAATTAAAGAAATTCGCGGTGCAGGAGCTAGGGTAAGATTGATTGCTGATGGTGACGTATCTGCTGCTATTTCTTGCGCTTTCTCTGGTTCAAATATTCATGCTTTAATGGGTATTGGTGCTGCTCCTGAAGGTGTTATTTCTGCTGCAGCAATGCGCTGCTTGGGTGGACACTTCCAGGGACAGTTAATTTACGATCCTGCCGTAGTTAAAACTGGTTTGATCGGCGAAAGTAAAGAAAGCAATCTAGCTAGATTGTCTAAAATGGGCATCAATGATCCCGATAAGGTATATACCGCTGAAGAGCTTGCTTGTGGTAAAACAGTTTTGTTTGCTGCTTGCGGTATTACTCCTGGCACATTAATGAACGGCGTTCGCTTTTTTAAAGGTGGTGCTAGAACTCAAAGCCTAGTTATTTCTTCTCAGTCTAAAACCGCACGTTTCGTAGATACAGTTCATATGTTCGATCAGCCTAAGTCTTTACAGTTAAGATAAAGGAGTAGTCGTGTTTACCTTTGAAGTTATGTAAATCTTGATTGAGTAGACACGCAAATAGCTACAGTAAAACTGTATAAATGATTAGAGGTAGGGATCTACAGCCAGAAAAAGGATTTTCTGCTGTGGTCTCTTTCCATCTCAAATTTGAATAAAAAAAATTGATTGATACGTAACTTTATAATTTAGAAAATCTTTAGCTTTAATATTTATGTTGAGCATCTAGTCATAGATTGCGCTGTCTTTATGCGGTACTAGCTATAAACATTAAATTAGAGCAAAATTTGCCAAAAATAATGAATATTGTAGTTGTTGGTTTAAGTCACAAAACTGCCTCAGTTGAAGTGCGGGAAAAATTAAGTATTTCCGAAGCTCAGATAGAAAATGCGATCGCAACGCTTAAAGGTTATCCTCACATTGAGGAAATAGCCATTATTAGCACCTGTAATCGTTTAGAAATATATGGTGTAGCCTTAGATATAGAGCAGGGTGTTAAAGAAATTAGTCAGTTCTTAGCCGAGAAAGCCAAGATTTCCTTGCGGGAACTTCGCCCTAACCTGTTTACCCTTTTAAGAGAAGATGCTTTGCGCCATTTGATGCGTGTGTCTGCGGGCTTGGAAAGCTTAGTTTTAGGAGAGGGACAGATACTAGCGCAGGTAAAAAATACCCATAAGCTAGGACAAAAATATCAAGGTTTAGGCAGATTGCTTGATCGTCTATTTAAACAAGCTATTTCTACAGGCAAAAGAGTTCGTAGCGAGACTAGTATTGGTACAGGTGCAGTTTCAATTAGTTCGGCTGCTGTAGAATTGGTTCATACGAAAGTTGATAATCTGACTGCTAATAGTATTGCCATTATTGGTGCGGGTAAGATGGCTTGTTTGCTAGTCAAGCATTTGCTGTCTAAAGGAGTAACAAATATTGCGATCGTCAATCGTTCCCACAGACGAGCGCAAAAACTCTGCGAACAGTTTGCTCAAGCCAACATTATTATTTATCCGATTAGTGAGATGATGAAAGCAGTTGCCACATCAGATCTGGTTTTTACCAGTACTGGAGCTACTGAACCAATACTAAATCGAATCAAATTAGAAGCTGAACTAACTTTGGATAGATCCTTGATGCTAGTGGATATTTCAGTTCCCCGTAACGTTGCAGCCGACGTAAATGAAATTGAATGCATTAACGTTTATAATGTTGACGATCTCAAAGCAGTAGTAGCAGCAAATCAAGAAAGTCGACGTAAGATAGCCCAAGAGGCAGAGGGCATTATCGAAGAAGAAGTTAATAATTATATATTATGGTGGCGATCGCTTGAAACAGTGCCTACAATTAGCTGTTTGCGTAGCAAAGTAGAAAGCATTCGCGAACAAGAAATGGAAAAAGCTTTATCTCGCTTGGGTTCAGAGTTTGGAGAAAAGCACCAAGAGGTAATTGAAGCATTAACTAGAGGGATTGTGAATAAAATTCTTCATGAACCGATGGTGCAGTTGAGAGCGCAGCAAGATATCGAAGCGCGCCGTCATTGTTTACGTTCTTTACAAATGCTATTTGATTTAGACACAGAAGAACAGTATAGTTAGTGCTTAGCCAAAGAGAGAGTTTGAGGGAGCTATAAGCCCCGCGTTGTATGTGTAGCATCAACGTCGGGATACATGGACTCTCTCAAAAGGTCATTCCAAAAAACGCTAAAAAGCCAGATATTGCTAACTATGTTAGGTATTTGTCGGTTCACCCCAATCCACGCGGGAGAAATGTCATTATCCCTCTTTTGTTAGTTTAGGGAAAACTTGGTTTAACAGGCGCTCATAATCAGGATTTCTTGAGTTAATTTGCTATCGAGAGAAAGACCTTTCCAACAGTTCATAATGCCAATTAATTTTAGAAAACATCTTTTCAGACTAGAAGTTTTAAAAACCTGTAACCAAGGGTGAATTAAACAGTAAAAGATATAGGGTTGAATAATTAATCTCAGATTGTTGAGTGCGCTTTTCCAAGTTATACCTTGTGACCACCAACAATGTTGATTAAATAGAGAAACGGTATTTGGAACATGAGAAATAAAGGTATCAATAG
>JBBSPC010000258.1:0-3626 GCA_038259125.1 Chroococcales cyanobacterium
CATCTCGAAGAGAGAGGCGATCGCGTTTCAGGTCAGCAACAACAGCTCAATGAACTAACTGTTCCAGGTAGACGAGTTGCTATTAGTTCGTTGTTGTAATAATGCTTTATCTCTCTAGCTACTTTTGAAAATTGGTATTATTTTAAATGAATTTACTTTACGCTCTAGGTTTACTACTGTTGGTGCTTACTGGGAGCATTGCAGTTTACTTATTAACCGCCCGTAGTTATCAATCTGCTGATTCGGTAGCCAATTCTTACGATGAATGGACAGAAGACGGAATTTTAGAGTTTTACTGGGGGGAACATATTCATTTGGGACACTATGGTTCACCACCAGAATCAAAAGACTTTATAACCGCCAAATATGACTTTGTACATGAAATGGTGTGCTGGGGTGGTTTAGATAAATTATCTGCGGGAACTACCTTATTAGATGTTGGCTGTGGCATTGGAGGCAGCAGTCGTATTTTGGCAAAAGACTATGGTTTTAAAGTTACTGGTGTCACTATCAGTCCTCAGCAGGTTAAACGCGCTCAAGAACTAATCCCGTCAGGAGTTGACGCTGAGTTTCAGGTAGATGATGCTATGAATCTTTCTTTCCCTGATGCTAGTTTTGATGTGGTTTGGTCAGTTGAAGCGGGTCCTCATATGCCCGATAAGGCAGTTTTTGCTCAGGAGCTATTACGAGTACTAAAGCCTGGAGGTATTTTAGCTATAGCAGACTGGAATCAGCGAGATGATCGCTTGATACCGCTTAATTTTTGGGAAAAACCCGTCATGCAGCAGCTATTAGATCAATGGTCACATCCTGCATTTTCCAGTATTGAAGGCTTTTCAGAGCTTTTAGCCGAGACGGGTTTGGTTGAAGGGGAAGTTATTACCGATGACTGGACACAAGCAACTCTTCCCTCTTGGATTGATTCTATTTGGCAAGGAATAGTAAAACCCAAAGGACTAATATTGTTTGGTTTGTCTGGCTTTATTAAATCCTTGAGAGAAGTTCCTACCTTGTTACTTATGCGTTTAGCTTTTGGTAATGGTCTTTGTCGCTTTGGAATGTTTCGAGCGACGCGAGCTAATTCTTCTCGGACCGAAACAGTCAAAAGCGAAGCTGTGTTAAGAAGTGAAAATTAGTATTGCTTAGATAAAGTCAAATATTAAAAGCTGTTGTTAGCCCTGACAACGGCGATCGGGGCTATTTTTAAAGCACCATATAAGATTCAACCTCTAAGACAGCACCAATCATAGCGGTAGTCATAATGTCTTCACGAATTTTCCCCTGTACTTCTACTTTTATTCCTTCTTTTTGTAATTCTGCTACGGGGTCTTTGAGTTGATAGGTTGTGCCATCATCAGTTACCAATGCCCAAACACCAAAGCCAAAGCCTTTTTTCTCGATTGTTCCTATTACTTTCATGGTGACTATCTCATCAATAAAAAACTAAGTTCCAAATTATATTAACAACTTAGAACTCAGTACTTGAAATATTTAATAGATTAACGAGAGCAAAAATTAACTTTTCTCATCCCTTTAAACCCTTGCTGTTCTCGTTTCTTTTTGACTAGCCAAGTAAGCTAAACCTAGACAGAGAAAGGCGTTGACCATTAAATAGATACGGGCGATCGCACCACTGCCCAAAAGCCAGATACCAGGATCGACTACAGCACTGACACCCAAACAGGCAGCTACGCCAATACTTGAACCAATAGCAAACCATTTCCAACTAGAATTACCCAGTAAAAAGATAATTAAAACAAAGGGAATTAAAACACTAGCAAACAAAGGATTGAGGCTAGAATTACCTAATACTACATTGCCTAGTTCGGGTAAAGAACTACCAAATAGGCGCATGGGCCATTGAGGAAGATCGAAGATATATAATCCCTGAAGAAAGAATAGCCCTGAGCTACCAAAAATCAAACCGCTGTTGAGAGCCAAGGTAGCAGGTAAATAGTTACGTAAAAACCAAGCTAATAAGTATGAACCAATCACCATGCCTATTTTAGGCAACAGAGCCACTGCTCCGCCATCGATCCAGAAACCGATATTGAGATAGCCACTCTTACGTAACCAACGGAAGAAATCATTAAAGGTAATCTTGCCTTTAAGAGCCAATTGAACTGCTGCACCTGCATCAAGGTTTCCTGCACCAAAATGATTAAGATGGTCTTCTTGAATCTTACGAGAAGACTGCTTGAGAATATCTGACACTTCAGTAGGGTCTTCTACGCCAGTGGCTCTAACTAAGGCAGCTACTCCAGCTACATGAGGAGCAGCCATACTAGTTCCTTGGAAGCCGACAAATACCGATTCTCCACTGCTAGGATCGACCGTATTTTGAATAATTTTACCCGTCTCACTGCCCCCAGGAGCGGAAATATCAACCCCAGCACCAAAATTAGAGTAAGATGCTTTATCTCCCGCAGCATCGATGGCAGAGACGCTAATTACGTCAGGATAGCGAGCAGGATAAGCAGCAGCATTGCGACCTTCATTACCCGCAGCAGCAACGATAACTACCCCTTTGCTATGGGCATATTTAATCGCTTCTTCCAGCATGGTACTAGCCCCGCCACCGCCCAAACTCATATTAATTACATCTGCACTGTTATCGGCGGCAAATTTAATCGATTCGGCAATATCGGCAATTGTTCCTCCTCCACTGCCAGAGAGAACCTTCAAAGGCATAATACTTGCTTGATAGGCAATTCCCGCCACCCCATAACCATTGTTGGTCGATTGGGCAATCGTCCCTGCTACATGAGTACCATGTCCATTGTCATCAACTGCATCTTCTTTGTCGTTCACAAAATCGTAGCCTTTGACAAACTTAGTCAGTTTTAAATCAGGTACTTCACTCACTCCTGTATCGATGACAGCAACAGTAATACCTTCTCCTTTGGTTTCATCCCAAGCTTTCTCGATATTAATGTTGCGGAAATTCCACTGTTTACTATAATCAGGATCGTTAGGAGCATCAAAAGCTTTATATTGATAATTAGCTTCAATATATTCAGTATCTTTGCTAATGGGCGATCGCTTTATTTCTTTAAGAGTTTGTTTATCTCCCTTGACTATATAAATGCGATCGCCGATCGAAAAGACGCTATTTAAATTAACCTGTTGATTATATTTCTGAGAAAGTTCTTGAATCTCTTCACTGATTTTGGCGATCGGCACTTCTTCTTTAAAATCTAAAATAATGGAGTCAAATTCTCCTTGTTGTGCCAGTCCTTTAAAATTGAATAAAGCAAATCCAATTCCGAAAACAAATAGGCACAGCAGCATTAGTTTTTTCATTGCCACTTCTTGATGATTATAATTTTGTTACTTACTAAGATAACGTAACTCTGGTGATAGCAACTAAGTCTTTTGCCTACCATCAATTGCAATGACTTCCGTTGAAATTGCGATCGCCTTATGACAACCTATGTTGTTCAATAAAATTAATAAAATCTGATTCTATTGTCAAAGGACTTTTACTACAGCGGTTTGCAGGTTTAAGAGGGACAGTAGCAGCAGTGAGCGAACCAGTTACGCAAATGTTGAGGATTAATTAAATCCATCGCTATTTTTATCAGCAGATCGACCCTTTTGGAAGTCCTGGGAGAAAACTGTCTCAG
>JBBSPC010000259.1:0-3605 GCA_038259125.1 Chroococcales cyanobacterium
ATTAAAAAAGGCAAAAAAGAGAAAAAACCAGAACCCAGCCCACCGATTGCCGTCTAATCTTCTTTACAATCAAGCTAATTACTGAAGACAAATTCGCGATGAGTATTCGCGAATCATTTTGCTGTTTGTCCAAAGTCCAAAAAAGTTAAATTATGGCTTTTACTCAATTGAATTTGCTTAGGCTTAAGTTCTAAAAAAATCTTTATCTCTCAAAATCAATATTTTATGTTCCCTCTGTCTTCTTCAAAAGTTTTAGGTTTATAGCGAAAAAGTCAATTCACATCAAACGTGTTATATTTCCCTACTTGGCTTTACCAGAGTAACGTAGCTGATAGTTTAGACTCAAAAGCATAAGCCACAAACCAGGATATTTTTTTTCTAACCATGGCTGATATTTCTCGATCCAGCTAGGAAACCAGCTAGCTAATAATAAATTTCTTAGGGCATCTAAGTTAAAAGCAGCATACGAACCTAGCCAGCGCATTATGTCTTTGCTTCCCGCCATTTCCCAGATCCAAATTAACAAGGCAGGATTTTTGCGCGCTGCAATTAAAGCTAATCTGGTAAAGGTCAACCAGTCAGTGCGATCTTTGATAAAAGTATCGGCAACCTCAGCCGGTTCATCAGCTAGTAACCCAAAAAAGGTATTTAACATGGAGTTAATTCTTTGGGGAGGTAGAGTTTTGCCTGTAGGCACCATCATCCCTTTAGAAAAGAGCCAGGTAACCGAAATATTGCTTTGATATGCCCTAATCTGGTTTAGGTGCTTGGCAGAAAGTAAATCGTGTTGCAGGGCGGTATTTAACATGGTTGTCAGCCGTTCTAGATTACGTACTAAAGAACCAAATCCCGTAAAAACTAGAGGAGACTGTAATGAAGCAGCATCGCCAATGGCTACTAAACGATCAAAGGCGACAGTGCGATCGCGATCGCCTACGCTAAAATGACCAGGAATATAGCCAAAAGTTGGCTTTTTCCAGACAAGTTGTTCTACATCGCAACGGCGGTACTCTGGCAAAATGGTAAAGAAGTCTTCGTACATTTCTAAAAGAGAACCAGGGTTTTCTGGATGCACCTGATGGTAGTGAAACAGATAAAAGGTTAATTCTCCATTTCCTGCGGGAAACAATTCCCAGATTAACTGTCTACCTCTCGATATATCACCATGGGAATTTAAAACATCTCCATAGTCCTTATCCCAGACTTCGGGGGCAAAACCGCTTTCAATCACTGCCCCCACTGTAGGGCATACACTATCAAAAGTTCTACCGCCATTTAGTTGCCAAGCAATAGGAGAGGCTGTTCCCATTGCATCTATCAATAGTCTAGCAGTTGCCTGCTTATTCTCTTGAGTAGGCAAATGAGTTAACTGCACTGTAACTTCAGTTTCAGAAACATCAGCACGCACAAATTCTGTCTCATCCCAGATATCTCCCCCCCCCTGACGCAGTTTATCACCACAGAAGCGCAAAAGCTTCTCCGCATCAATTGCTACGTTTAAAACTTCGGGAGTATGCAACACCGCAGCTTTTAGATGAGGAGGATTATAGGCATCAAAGAATTTACTAAAACCATCAATATATTCGGCTGCAATCACTGACTCAAAATTTTCTGGGGTGAATAAACCCAGGTTAATCAAACTCTGAAACTCATCACGAGAAATATTCCACTCTCGATTCATTCTGCCAAAAGGCAATCTTTCCACTAACAGCACTCGATAGCCTTTTCGCGCCATTACCGCAGCATGAATTACCCCCAAAGCACCACCGATATAAATTAAATCGTATTCTTTCTCTGTTGCTGAATCAGAATTACCTTTAAAAATTACTTCTTTTGGCTGTTGAGGGTTACTAACGCTATCTCGCCAGCGTTTTTCCCACCAGTAAACTCGATTGAGATCGTATTCTCCATTGGGCATTTTCTGGAAATAATGCACTGTCTGGGGATAGCTATTAGCTAAAGCCTCAAAGATAGACTGCTGTGATAAATCTATGGCTGGGGGAATAGGATACTTTTGAGGAAATGCTGCCTGAATTTCACTGACTAACTGTTGCTTAATTTGATTTGCTGCTGTAATTGGTTTGCTTCCCCATTGAAAAACTTTTAAATAGGTAGTGCGCTGTAGCTGCCAAACAAAAATTGATAATTCACTGTTAGGCAAGCCATCAAACTGAAGACGAATGCCGTCAGGAGTAGCAGTTTTTTTACCCTTTATGGGTTGCCATATCTCTTGTAACCAAGTTTTTACTGCTTCTATATCAGCAGTAGGTATTTCCGTGTACAGTAACTCTTTCATATATAAAGATTATTATTTTCTTTTTAAGAAGTTTTAAAACAAAGTTGAATTAGGCAGGAATGAGCTAGACTTGCGAGGCAATTTGACTTTTAGCCAGAGAAGTCTTTTGTTAGTACACAATAACTAATTTGTTCTCATATTGCTGCTTCATATCTATGGATTATCCCATTCCCGCTAACACAGAAGAAATATTGGCATTAAGAAATAGTTCGGTTAATGAAGAAGTTATTGCCAGTGCGATCGCAGGAGTGGTTCAGATCGCCCGTCAGCAAGGACAATCTTTAGAAGACCTAACCGCAGGAATTTTACAAGATGATAGCCTTTTAGAGTTAGATCGACGCAAGTGGTTGAGTAAATTGATTACTCAAGCCTGGATCGCGCTGCCATTAAAGGATGAAGGATAAGGAAATAAAATAAGATTTGGTAGATAATTACTTTAGATAGATATAGTAGGATATTATGGATCATTGGAATATTCTATTAGAAGATATGGACGATGGTTTTACTGTAGCTACTGTAATAGAAGTTCCCACTCTTCAAACTACAGACAAAACTAAACAAGGTGCTGTAAAAAAAATTCGTCAATTATTGCAAGAACGCTTGGCAAAGGCAGAAATTATTCAAATTTCTGTACCTGTTGCATCAACTCCTAATAACAATAATGATTCTTTGATGAAGTTTGCAGGGATTTTTTTTTGAAGGCGATCAAGACTTCAAGGACATTATGGCTTCAATCAAAGCTGGAAGAGAAGATAGCGATCGCGTATGAGCTTATGGATTCTCGATACCGATCGTGTTTCACTTTTTCTAGCTAGAAATCAGCCAATAATTACTCAGGTTGTCCAGCATTTACCTAATGTAGCAATTACGGTGATTACAGTACAAGAGCTATTCAATGGCTGGAATGGGAAATTAAATGATCCCAAACAGGTTAATAAACTAAGTCATCTCTACACTAAGCTGTGGAAAACTACAGAGTTTTTCAAGGTAATAACAATTATTAACTTTGATCGAGATGCTGAAAGCTGTTATCTACGTTGGCGACAAAGCAATAAAGCTTTAACTAAAAAGAGATTGGAAAAAGATTTACGTATTGCTTCAATTGCGCTAATTCAAAATGCAATAGTAGTTACACGAAATTATCAAGACTTTTCACAAATTCCTAATTTACTGTAGTTTAGACTAAGGAACAGTCTGGAAGAAAAAAACAAGAAAGAATGAAGGATGAATAGGGAGAAAATGAAAATAGCTTAAGAATTCAAACCCTCCCTATGATGAAATATGACCGATATCGAAAATTCCGTCAAGA
>JBBSPC010000260.1:0-3600 GCA_038259125.1 Chroococcales cyanobacterium
GTCATCTACAAGGACAAAAACTATGACTAATAGGCTTTCAAAGTCTATGCTATTCATGAGGAAAGATATTTAGATGGACAGCTTGATAACTTTCATCTTCTGTCTTTTCCTCCTTTTTTCCTAATTCACACTAGGCGTAACTACTAAACAGCTATGACCTGAAAAAACTTGTTTTTTCACCAAGCTTTTAGTAAAGGAATAAGCCAACTAATCCTGCTAGGGGAATAATGAAGACTACTTCCAAGCGTAACTTCCAAATAGCAAATAGAGATGTGGCAAAAATAAGTAAACTAGCCCAATGTATTTGTGCTGTTTGTGCCACAACGATCGCTGCCGTAAAAATCATACCAATCACAGCAGGACGAATACCTTTTAAAGCTGCTTGGATCACCACCGAATTTTTGATCCGATCCAACAGATGAGACATAGTTACCATTAGTAATGCAGGAGGCGCAAAGATAGCTACGGTTGCTACGGCTGCGCCGACAATTCCTTTGACTACATAGCCAATAAAGGCAGCACTAATTAAGATTGGTCCAGGAGTAATTTGCCCCATGGCGATCGCATTACTGAACTGACCTTGAGTGACCCAGTGATAGTTGTTAACTACTACTTCCTGGATCATGGGAATAAAAACATAACCGCCTCCAAAAAGCATTAAGCTCATCCCCGCAAAAGTAGCAAATATTTTTGCCAGGCTATCTTCCCCCAAAGGTAAAGGTAGCAAAGAAAATAATAAAATTGCTGCTAAGATACCCAGGGGAATAGCTATACTTTTAATATTTAAAGGCTCAGATTGTTGAGGCAAGGGATTGGCAGCTAAAGTTTTCCTGACCTTGCCCTGATAGCAAAGCCAACCGACTAATCCTGCCCCCAAAATAACAATTAGGGTAATATAAAATCCACCAATTGTTTTCAGCAAAATAGCAGCAACGGCAGCGATACTCACTTCACGCCAGCCTTGAATTGCTTTTTTACTCATGCGAGTCGCAGCACCGATAATAATTGCTACCACCGCAGGAATAAATCCAGCAAACACCTTATTAACAACAGGTATTTCTCCTGCCTGTAAATAAAATATAGTTAAGCCTACTACTAAAATAAAAGAAGGTAATAGTACGGCTGTAGCTGCAATTAAGGCACCAATACCGCCTCGCAGCCGATAACCAACATAGGCAACCACGTTAGCAGCTACTGGTCCTGGCAAAACGCTTGCCAAAGATATCCCATCCAGCATATCTTCATGGGTTAAAAGTTGCCGTTTGTCCACCATAATGTTTTCGATGACGGAAACCAAAGCCATAAAGCCGCCAAAGGCTGTACTGCCAATTTTGAGAAAATTTCTAAATAAATAAAATAAGGATACCGCAGAAGAATCTAAGGGAGATTTAGAGGATTCAAAATCTACTTTTTCAATCATGCTTTTTAATCGGATTAGGCATTTTAGAGATTAAACTTACAAGCAACTTTAAAATTAGCTGATAGATATTTGGCAATAAGCGCAGACAGTAAGATATAAAAATATTTATCGAGCTTATATTTTACTGCTCACTGCATACATAAATTAGACAGATACTAATTTACGATCTTGAATTTCCTTTAACAAACTAGCCTGGCGATCGCGTCTTTTAAGATCTTCTGGATCCATCTCTTTTATTTTTTCTTGTTTAAGGTGCTGATTTATTTCATCAAACTGCTTGATGGCAATATCGCTAAACGCTGCTTCGTTACCTGAAGCGATTTTAACTCGCTCATAACCAAGAGCATCTAAAACATCCCCAGCTACTAGTTCAAAGATCATAATCTCTTCATCTGTAGACTGTTGGAGAAATTTTTTAATATTTTCCTTCATGATGGGCTTGGTAACATTTTCCCATAAAGAGCTAGAAGCAGCAGCATTGGTGGCTTCATTGGATTGATGGAAATTCAGCATTTCAGGAGTATATTTTTCGCCCATAAATCCACACAAACCTTCCAGACTAGATTCAGGATCGGCAACTAGTTGCTCATAGCTAATACTGTAAAAACGCTCTTCACCTAAAATGCTGCGCATCTGTAAAGCTCGACGTTGAGCGTGTGCCCATCCCTGAGCAATATGATAGATGTGCTTTTCACCCACTACCGCTTTTTGAAAAGATAGGGCAACATCTCTACCATCTCGATACAGGTAGATAAACTTAGCATTTTGACTATAGGCATTAATTTCTGGCAGGTAAAAAACATTCGCCAAACTTTTACAGCACCAGTGCTTTGCCCCCCAGGTTTCTGCCAAAATATCGTAGACTGCAAAGAAGACTGCGATCAAAGACTGTTCTCGACAACGAGACGCCACGTTGGCTCTATCCAATTTCACCCCATCCCAGGTTACAGGATTTAACTCTACAAGACGGCACACATCGTCAACCAGCATATAAAAAGAATCTTTATTGCTCAAATCTCCATAGTAAGGCACTAAAGGCATTAATCGCTGCAAAATGTGGGGTGGATGAGGAGCAGCAACATTATCTACTTGATTGAGCATTAGGCGCAACAAATTAGAACCTGAACGTTGAGTTCCGATCATTAAAAAAGACATAGGTCAGATATTTTGTTTAAGATTTAAGGTTTAAATTCTTTGTAATATTAGAGCCAGAGCATAACAAACTACGGTTAAAGACAACATATTGTCGAATCAATTAACCCTAAGACATGACAAATATATGTATTGCTTAGTCTTTATCTTGTTTAATTTCAACATTACACAGTTTTGTCTAACTAAAATAATGCTTAAATAAACTTGCAAAAGAAATAGATAATATTACTTGCTTTCCTAAAAATGGATTATTACCTTGAGCTACGTAAAGCATCCTATTTTGGGCGGGTTTTTACCAGTGATTTTAAGGAAGTTAAGCAAGAAGATAAGTCAAAATGCAGTATAGGTTACATTTTGCTACAATATTAAAACCACAAAAGCTAATTCCCAGTGGAGTAACCAAATTATTGTCTTCATCTTTGAACCATCTACCATCTATCTGTATGAAGCCAGGGTATATCCTGATTGTTTATGCAAGATGATAATTGTGTATTGGCAGCTTTAACAGAGGGAGAAAACAGTTTAGCAACAGGTTAACTTTTAGCAAACATTAGCGTAAGTGACAAAGCTATGGCTATGAAGTAGAGCATAGTTTAATTTTGAACGCAAGTTAAGAACAAAAGCATTACTGACATCTTGCTAAGATATCATTTTGGATTGTAACCTCATCAACATCTTTAGGTTTTCCCCAAAATCTTTTTTTGCTAAAATGCCACCTACCTATTTTTAAAACATAAATTTTAAACTCGTGCTGACAATTGCATTGCTGTAGTATATCTAAAACTGATTTGTAAATTTTTTCACTATTTATGTCAGAAGTTTGCTCTATGAAAAAAGCCAATTGATTTTGTAGGTAAATATCAAGCGGATTTTTATTTAACCGATTAATAATACGCCTGGTGTGAATTAAATTTTAGTAAGCTGAGGAGGATTGAAAAGTCAAAACATCAATCTCAAAATGACGACGCAAGAAAAGCCGCAAAGTATGAGAGGTCATTTTGAGTGCCATATGAGTAGCCAAGCCACCA
>JBBSPC010000261.1:0-3452 GCA_038259125.1 Chroococcales cyanobacterium
CTATGCCAGGATGGGAGTATCTTAAACAGATGGAACGCGCGATTGCGCGTTCCACGACCAGTACATACCGAATCAAGTTTATCTGAACAAGAGGAATGGAAAAAAAAATCTGGCAATTCAAGTCGAACAAGTTCGCAGTTCCAATCCCGACTGCGACGTACAAGTTTGGGCAATGGATGAACATCGAGTAGGACTAAAACCAGTGATTCGTCGTATTTGGGTTGATGAATTTACCGTGACTACAGCATTGGTCAACTGGAGATTTCAATGGTTATGGCTGTATGGTTTTGTCCATCCACAATCTGGACAAACATATTGGTGGCTTTTGCCAAAGGTCAATATTGAATTATTTAATCGAGTACTCTTAGATTTTGCTAATCACTTCGATCTTGGTAAACATAAGCAAGTAATTTTGGTTCTTGATCGCGCAGGATGGCATTCTAGCAAGCGAGTAGAAGTTCCAGAGGGCATACATTTATCATTTCTACCATCTCATTCACCCGAATTACAACCGTGCCGTCCGTTTATGGACAATAAAAAAACGAAGCAATTGCTAATCGCTATGGATGAATCTTTGGATGCAATGGAAGAAGCATTATTTCAGAGATGTCGTCAAATTCTCCATCGTGTTGATTTTGTGCGTGGTTTAACTAATTTTTACTGGTGGTCTGAATTAGGAGCTTAATTATGGTCAATTTAGCGGACATCATATCAAGTAATTGATGAAGATTATGAGACATACAAACAAAAAACCAAATGGACATCCTACTATAAGCTAGTCAAGCTGTGTGAGGAACAAGGAATATTTACTCCCAGCTATAGAACATTTCGAGTAGAAATCAAAAAACGCTCTACTTATCAACAAACCAAAAAACGCCAAGGTCGTCGTGCAGCATACAAGCACAAACAATTTTATTGGGAATTAAATCGAACTACACCCCGTCACGGAGATCGACCCTTTGAAATCGGTCATATTGACCATACAGAACTAGATGTTGAATTAGTTTGCTCGAAAACTGGGCGTAATCTAGGTCGTCCTTGGGCAACTTTTTTCAGCGATGCTTATTCCCGAAAAATACTCGCTGTATATCTAACTTTCGATCCTCCTTCCTATCGTTCTTGTTTAATGGTTCTAAGAGTTTGCGTCAAAAATCACGGACGCTTACCTCAGATTATAGTGGTAGATAATGGTGCGGAATTTCACAGCACTTATTTCGAGACTCTACTGGCTGCTTTTGAAATTACCAAAAAACAAAGACCGCCAGCACAAGCTAGATTTGGCTCAGTTTGCGAACGACTATTTGGAACTTCTAATAAACAGTTCGTACACAATCTTCAAGGCAATACCCAAATTACTCGCAACGTTCGTCAAGTAACTAAATCGGTCAACCCAAAAAATCATGCAGTTTGGACTCTAGCTTTCCTCTACGATTATCTTTGTCATTGGGCTTATGAAATTTACGATACTATAGACCATCCAGCACTCCATCAGAGTCCTAGAGAAGCTTTTGTCCAGGGAATGTTACAAGGAGGCGATCGCCCTCATAAAATGATTCCTTACAATAAGGATTTTTGCCTACTGACCTTGCCCACAACCCAAAGAGGTACGGCAAAAGTTCAACCAGGTCATGGGGTTAAAGTTAATTACATTTACTATTGGTCTAATTTGTTTCGCGATCCCGAACTGGAAAACACGCAAGTTTCAGTACGCTACGATCCATTCAATATTGGGATTGCCTATGCCTATATCAAAGGTCAATGGGTTGAATGTAATTCCCAGTACTATATTGATTTCCAAGGACATACAGAGAAAGAATTAAAGCTAGCTAGTAGCGAAATTAAAAAGCGCGATCGCAATCACACCAAAAACAACAAAGTTTCTGCCAAAAAGTTAGCTAACTTTCTCGCTTCAGCAGAAGCTCAAGAAGCTTTATTTCAGCAGCGAACTCGCGACTTTGAGACACAACAAGTTTTACAAATGATTGAGGGCAAAGTTACTCCTCTAACCCAGTATCAAAATCTGAGAGAAGTAGAAAAGCAAGCCCCTGCCAGAGATTCTTCAACATCAGTACCCATCAACGAACCCGAATCTATTGAAGAATCTGAAACAGATTTGGACTGGGATGAATTAGAAGTTTACGAGGAGTTTTAAGTGTCATGAATAAACAAAGATTTCCCTCTTATTTATTAGACCAGTCCATTTCAGAAAGAGTTGCTTATTTTGAGAATTATAAAGCCAATCATCCCAAACTACAACAAGTGTTTAAGTTGGTAATTGATTCTGTCCGTAAACCAGATGGAGCATCATTAATAGCTGTTTATGGTCCTACTGGCGTTGGTAAAACTACTCTAAGACTAAAAATAGAAAAGAAGTTGATTGAAGAAGCTCTACCTCAACTAAAACAAGACAAAGGGAAAATTCCTGTAATTGGCGTAGAAGCAGTAGCACCTGAATCGGGAAACTTTAATTGGAAAGATTACTATACTCGCGCTTTAATTGCCTTAGAAGAGCCTTTGATCCAGCAATTCTCATTTTGGACAAAACAGAACATTAGTTCTATTCATTTCATAGAGAACTAACATCAATTGAGGCTGATTTTCACTTAAATTAAGAGATGTACTAAGGGATAAAATACTTGTTTGTGAGGCAAATCTATACTACATGAATCAAAAAGCCGTCAGCATCTCTCCATCACAGTTAATCGGATTTTTAGAGCAAGAATTAAATGAATTACCAGATAATAGAAAAGGAGATAATAAAAGATATGCGGTAAAAGATGCAGTTAACTCCGCTTTTTCTGTATTTTTTACCCAATCACCTTCTTTTTTACAACATCAACGTTTGATGAAACAGAAAAAAGGTAAAGATAATGGTCAAAGTTTATTTAGTTTAACAGAAATACCTTGTGATAACCAAATCAGAAATTTATTAGATCCGATTCGGGCTACCACAGTATTTGGTGCATTTAAAACCACTTGTAAATGGCTAGAAACTAATCGGGTAATAGAAGAGTTTAAGTATTTAGATAATCAGATATTATTGGCATTAGATGGAACAGAATATTATGACTCAAAAAAAATTAATTGTCCCCATTGTAATTGGCGAAATCATAGAAATGGCTCAGTAAGTTATTACCATCAAGCAGTTACACCAGTAATCGTGTCGCCCCTAAAAAAACAAGTAATTAATTTAGCCCTAGAATTTATCAAAAAACAAGATGGAAAAACCAAACAAGATTGTGAAAATGTAGCCATAAAAAGATGGCTTTTAAAAAATCCTATAGAGAGAGAAAAAAATCAGATAACTTTATTAGGGGACGATCTATATTCTCGTCAACCAATATGTGAATTAGCGGTCGCCCAAGGATATAATTTTATTTTTGTTGCCAAACCATCATCTCATAAAAGTTTATATGAATGGCTAGAGTTTTTGGAGAAAAATGGAGAACTCA
>JBBSPC010000262.1:0-3303 GCA_038259125.1 Chroococcales cyanobacterium
GAGTTATTCTCGACCCAAAAAATCACAAACAAAGACAGCTTAACTATATTTTTGGCTAATTATTTTCTCTTTTAGCTATTTTAAACTGGCTGAACTATTTTCTCATGATTTTTTTTAGTCTAAACTACAGTTTTAAGAAAATCGAACGTTAGATCTTCCTGAGTGCCAGAAAAATATCTCTATCAATCAAAAAACCTTGCACTTTAATTGAAGGTGAGAGAGGGCAACAAAGGACTTGTCCTTGTTGAATAAATGAGCTTGAAAGATATATGAATCAATAGTTTTGACTTATTCAGTAAGCCCTAAATATAAAAAGTAATTCAGCAAGCTGTTAATTGATAATTGAATTGACTCAATCTCGTTTCATGGCTCTTTCCATATCTCTTTGATCGTCGCGTTTTTTCGATGTTTCTCGCTTATCGTGTAGTTTTTTACCTTTACCCAGAGCGATTACAATTTTAACTCTGCCTTTTTTAAAGTACATTTTCAAAGGAACAAGAGTCAGACCTTTTTGTTCGGTTTGTCCAATGAGTTTATTGATTTCTTTACGGTGGAGCAGTAATTTACGAACACGGCGAGCCTCATGGTTAAAATGAGATCCTCCTGCTTGATAGGGAGAAATATGAACATTACTCAACCAAGCTTCACCGTTTTTGATGAAAGCATAGCCGTCTCTAAGGTTAACTTTTCCTGCTCGGATTGACTTTACTTCTGTGCCAACTAATTCAATTCCTGCTTCGTAGGTTTCTAGAATTTCGTAAAGATAACGAGCCTGACGATTATCACTAACAATTTTGACTCCTGGGTTGTTTTCAGCCATGCTTGTACTTCTAAATTCTGGACTTGTTGAGGACTTATTAGTATATCATTCAGCTTTTAATCGGGCTTGTCATTACTTCTCAAAGCAATTTTCAGGATCGCAAGAAACTTCTATAGCTGCGATCGCTGCATGATCGCGATATTTATCAGTCACATAAGAAACACCTGGATAGTCGGCATAAATACCAGAAAATTCCGTTCCATCGGTAGTTGATTTAAAGTTGGAGGCTCTAAAACGAATATTTTTTGGTTTTTGATCTTCAAACGTTACGTATTCTCTTGATTCGCCTTCGGTGTTGTATGCCAACACAGCATTTCCATAAATCTTTTCTGCTTCTTTGATTGGCATACCTGCTTTTATTCCTGCTTCAGTTTGATAGCGATCGTTGTCGGTCAATAATGTAGTAATAAGATCGTCATCAGTAGGAGTTGCCCCGTTAGAGTCAGAAGTCGTTCCTGCTGGGTAAAGAATATAATATTGAACTATATCTTTTTTACTAACGACGATCGCATTAGTATCAACCGTAAAAGATGATATCACTTCAAATTTGGTATCTGGATCTGATATTTGTTTTAATTGACCCAAAGTCATGCCAAGCTTGGCTTTACCTATGCCACTAGAAGATATGAGAACTTTTTCTCTTATAGTTGTTGCTGCATTAACTTGGCTAATCTTCACACCAGATTCAGTATAGCTAGCATCCTCAGATTGAGTATTAATAGTTTTGGCTTGACAAGCTGACAAAAACAGCAAGGCTAACAAAATAATTCTTTTCATTGAAATATTGTAATTTTTTAAGCTGATAAATATTTTAATTTTTGAGATTTTAAAAAATGATGTTTTTATAATATTTTACATTCTAAGCATCACACTATCACTATTTAATTGCTATAGTTTTTTCATTCACTTAATACCTTATTTATTGATCTTAGCTATGTAAAAATTAAGCTCAAAACAGAGTAATAAACTCGATCAAATATTGTCTAAAGCCCAAATCAGGGAAATACATAATTGGCTGATCTGCAAAAAAAAAGAATACTGATTATAGCAAATTAAAGTACAGCAATAATTATGCTCAATAAATCAATGTATTGAGGTTTAGTATCTACTCTCGTCATATTCTATTAACTTATAGTAATAATAGAGGTTGCTCATTTAAAGTATAAAATAGATAATATGGTAAATATTTAATCACGCTTTTACATTTTACCTAATCAGTTAAGATATAATTAGCGAAAAAATATTCCTGCTTTGGTAGATGCAGCCTATCAGGTTTTTGCTCTAGATTTATTGAGCTGTGGAACTTCAGGTAGAACTCCTTTAAACTCCACTTTAGAATTATGACAATCGCAAAAATTATTTTTGCTCAGAACATATTAATGTACCAACTATCTTGATTGGTAACTCCATTGATATTTTACTTATTTAATTTAACTTAATTGGTGAAAAAATGAATCACGAAAAATTTATGAATGAAGCACTAATCGAAGCAAAAAAAGGTGATTTGCCTTATGGTGCAATAATTGTTAAAGATAATAAAATTATTGTTCGTGGTTACAATACAACCCAGACAGATAATGATGTTTCAGCACATGGAGAAATTAATGTTCTACGTACCTTTACCAAAAAAAAGGGCTATTCATTAGATGCTCTTTCTGGCTATATTTTATATACTACCTGTGAACCTTGCCCTATGTGTTCAGCAGCTTGTATTTGGGCAGGAGTATCTAAAGTTGTTTTTGGGGCATCAACACAGCAATTAATTAATTTAGGTACAAAACAAATAGATATATCATGCGAAACTGTCGCCGAAAAAGGATTTCAAAATATGCAGGTTGTCGGCGGTGTCTTAGCTGATGAATGTTTGGAATTATTTAGACAGCTTGAGTAAACTACTATAATTGGCGTTGCTGATTTAAGTAATGATTTAACCTTGCGCGCTTATCGATCTATCTAACCTGAGTTCGGGTTAAGCAGATTGCTGCAAAAGCCAATCAAGACGGACAAAGCGTTGTTGTCTTCTCAGTCAAATGACGGAAGAAATTAAAAACCTAACTGATTATCATTGGTTCAAATACGGTTAGTTTTATATAACCTATACCAATTGGATTTAGTATTATCTCTCTTCTGTCACTCTAGGATAATTTAACGAATTTGCGCCATTTTAGCCAACGAGAAATCAAGGGGTTTAACCGACTTTGACAGAAGAGAGTTACTTACCCTTTTATCGAGAAACATAGATCCATTTATAAGTTCATCCTCAGATTTTTTAATTCTTTCAATGCTCATATTTACATATCTTATATGAAATACATAGATGTTGGCTACAAATAATTTGGTTTTTAGCTATTAGCCATTAGCTTTTAACTGTAGTTTAGACTAAGGAACAGTCTGGAAGAAAAAAACAAGAAAGAATGAAGGATGAATAGGGAGAAAATGAAAATAGCTTAAGAATTCAAACCCTCCCTATGATGAAATATGAC
>JBBSPC010000263.1:0-3261 GCA_038259125.1 Chroococcales cyanobacterium
TATGGCTTCAGGCACATCAAATAACACCGAGGTCATATAATTTTCTGCCCATTCCTCGCCAAAAGCTTTTTCTAGAACACGACGGGTTTTATCATTTTGCTGTTGCTTAGTGCAGTAATACTTTTGTCCAGCTAAATATAGTTTTTGTTGTGGAGGAGATACAGAATTAGACTGCACCGCCTGTTTGCAGTGTATACGCAGATAGCTAGAAGCTAAATCCAAAAATTCTTGTTCTTCTTCATCATTGTGGGGGCGAACAAACAGACAAAAATTGGAGAAAATATCAGCCCAGGTTGGTAAATCCCGTAGTTCGGTAAATTCAAACTTTGGTAATGCTGAAAGAGAGTCAGTATAGCCAGCAGATAAAGTTTTTTCGGGGCTAATGGGAGACAAATCAGCGATCGCAGCACTAATTCCTCCTCTACCTGCCACAATATCACAGCCAAAAATCGGTAGAGGATATTCAGGACGAGGGAACATTACACAATGGAGAATATCTAGGTTTTTGCCAACCTTGGCTAATTCCAGGTGCATTTTGCGAAATTGAGGAGTTTGATAACAGCGATTTTCAATCCGTAGTCTTTCTCCTTCCAATTTGCCTTCTACGTATCCTAATCCCTCAGGCAAAGCATAAACTGATAAATCTAAATACTTTTGCCAAGAATTTATAATTCGTTCAGCAAGCCGATGGATTAAAGGATGTTGTTCTTGACGCAGTGAAGGTTGAGAAGTTTCTAACATTACGATTATAAAAAAGCTTAATCTAGGCAAATAAATATTAGTAGCCACAGATGTCTATAAAATTAACGATATACTGAGACTGACTTGATAGATATATTTAGCTATTAATCGTAATAGATTTTAGTGCAGGAAATTAATTATGTTTGGTTTAGGTGTACCTGAAGTAGCTGTAATTGGTCTAGTAGCGATTCTAATTTTTGGTCCTAAGAAAATTCCTGAAATCGGCAGCGCACTAGGGAAAACAATTCGCGGTTTTAAAGAGGAAATGGACAATCCTCAATTAGAAGATGGTGAAGAAAAAGAACAAGAATAATATTTATATTACTTGATTGAACCAACTTTCAAAGCGATCGCCCAATGCTTCTAAAGAATATTCTGCTTCTGCTTGTTTACGGCACAGTTGGCGGTCAATCTGTCCGATTTTATTGATTGCTGCTACTAGTCCCGTAACGCTATCTGGCTCGACTAAAAAGCCTGTTTGACCCTGCTTGACTATCTCCGAAGGTCCCCCACGACGATAGGCAATAACTGGGACTCCACAGGCAAGAGCTTCGATCGCAACATTGCCAAAGGCTTCAATCCAGCGTGGTGTCATTAGTAAAGCCAGACATTTGCCCAATTCTTGCTGTAGTTTTTCCGTAGATAAAAACCCTTGATATTCTATGGGCGCATTCGGAAAATTAGTTAAAATTTCTTGCCAGTATTGCTGGTTTTCTATTCTGCCAAATATTTTTAGGGGGATGCCCGTAATATTTACTGCTTCTACTGCATCTTCTAGAGCTTTTTCGGGGGCAATACGTCCCAGCCAGGCTAAACTTACTTGAGGATTTGGGTTGAACTCATAGAGAGATAAATCGATAGCACTGCCAAGGATCTTACATTCCTGTGCAAAAGGAAAAGTATCTGCCTGAGATTGAGTATATACGCCAAAAGTACCAGGATACTGTTTAATTGTCTGCTCCATAATGCGATCGCTTGCTTTTGTCATTGACCCCATACTTATAAAATGAGCAATAGGAGTCTTAAAAAAGGGGGTTAAATAAAAGGGTAGCCAGTCAAAGGCAAAATTTACTAGCAAATCATACTGATGCTGTACTTGACGGGCATATGACCACATATTCGCCAGTACCGAATCATCTGGTAAACAAACTGGGACATCTCGGCTTTGAGTTTGTACAGGGATCTGTAGATTTCCCTTGATAGTGGTAACAGGAACATTAGTTAACCAAGAACCATCAGGCGCAATAACTTCTAACTGATGTCCTCGACGACCTAACTCTTGAGCCAAGTTTTGCACAGTTAATTCTACTCCCCCTCCTTGTCCCGAACCTAACGAACCAACGGAAGTAGATAAAAATAAAATTTTAAGCATTACATTGATAATTGTTTATTTAAAAGTCAGATTGCATATTATTTAATTGAGAAACAAATGCTTAAATCTCTTTGCGTCTCCGTGTCAACCTCTAACCGTAATAAATACTTGACAGCTTATCTAATTATGGCTTGATATACCGTCACTAGAAGCAATATCATGATTGCTATCTTTGTTGTTAATATAGTTTTGAGAAATTAGAGAAAGCTCTAAATCAATTTTTTTTAACGCCCACTTCGCTGTTTGACGTACTTCGCTATCCGAGTCGTTTAACATATTAGTTAGGCGTTTATTTACTGCCGATATAGATTCATGTAAAGCAACTAGATTACGAATAGCATCTTTTCTCACTTCCGAATTTTTATCTTCCAAAGAAGCAAATAAAATATTATTAACTGGTGCAAAATCACGATGAATAATCTGAGTAATCGCGCTTAAAATCAAACTCTTGCCCAAAGAACTTGCTTCTGACATAAGTTCTACTAAAGGCTCTATTGCTCTAGAATCTCCTTTTTGGGCTAATTCCCAAATTGCCTTACGTTTTAACGTGCGATCGCGCTTTGTTGCAAATCTTTGATTAGTTCCAACACTATGTCAATTTCAGTGGTATTGCCAGCAATAATTCTTACCATCCCAGGAGTATCAGAATTTACTTCTACCGAAGCTCTATCTTTAGCCAAGTCTTGGTCAGGTTGAATAATATCTGTATCAAAAGAAATTTTCTGATTTTCTCTTACTTTTAAGGCTTTTTCTTACGCTATACTATTAGGTAATTCTTGAGCAAGATTGGTTTTAGCCGAGGATAGTAGTTTGATTGTAGCCAATTCTGACTCATCCAGCACTTCATAACTATTGTCGATCTTATTCGAGCGATCTAAGCTATCTTGTTTATCCAAAGAAGTTACTTTGGCAAGAGTATTTTTCGGTTCTGGTTTAAATAAAAACCACATCTCAGTCATCCATTCCCCGCCTGAGAGGTGAACGCCTTCCCCGTTGAGATCTCATCTATTCAGAAAGAAGCTAGAAGCTAAGAAATAGCTGAAATCCCCAGAAACTCAAGATGAAAATGCTCACTCAGTAAAGTGAGTAAATCAGATTCACGCCTTAATTGACGCATAATCTGAGTTAAAGAAAGATGACGAAAACCA
>JBBSPC010000264.1:0-3250 GCA_038259125.1 Chroococcales cyanobacterium
ATCTTCTTTTCACCTCTGTGATAGGCATCTACGGCTTTTTTTCTTAGATCGTAGCTGTAGGGAGTCGGCATAATCTTTTTATTTTAGCGATCGCCTTGATTTTAGCTGATTTTGTCCTAAGATAACTTTGTATTGCTATAATGTCGTCCACTGAGCTTTTTTTTTACCTGTTCTCGGACTTGTCCATCTAAAACATTCATCAATTTCTCCATAACTTCTGCATTTCGCCACTGCTTGTAGTGCCAATAAACAGTTGAGTAAGGGCATTGGTCACAAGTTAAGGAAATCAGAAAAAAGCCAAGAAAACTTAAGAATCATGCAAAATTCAGAGAGAGTAAGCAGTTGAAGGATTCAATTTCTCTATGAGTAAAACCATGAGTAAAACCAAAAGGCTGAACCGAGACCACGCCAGAAAAACCCAGCGACCAATGGTGGAAGATCGAGTCATTGCTGAACATTTAACCGCTCTACTAACTCCAGCAATTAAATCTCAGTCGCGATATTTCAGAGAGTTGGGACTCAGAGACAGGATTATCACACTTCCTTTAATGGTAGCTGCGGTGTTGACTTTGTTATGGAGAGAAGTTTCAGGAGTTACAGAATTAACGAGATTACTCAAAACAGAAGGATTTTTATGGTGTGGTCAAACCAAAGTTAGTCAACAGGCTTTATCTCAAAGATTTTTGACCTTTCCTGCCATTTTATTTGAAAGAATCTTCATCGAAATTTTGCCGCTCCTGAAAGAGAGATGGTCGAGTCGTCAAAATCGACCGCGACCCGAAAGTGTTCAATTTACCTTATCTAAATTCGAGAATGTTTGGATAGCAGATGGTTCTACTTTAGAAGCTTTGTTTCGTAAGCTTAAGAGTTTAGAAGATACCAAACCAGGCAGATTAGCTGGAAAGATGGGAGTCGTTATAAATTTAGTCACACGATTGCCTGTCGCAATTTGGTTTCAGGAAAATCCTCGTGCCTCAGATACCTGTTTTGAAGATAATTTACTCAATTTAGTTTCATCCCAGACTTTGTTATTACTTGACCGTGGGTTCTACCATTTTCAGTTTTGGCAACAATTAATTGAGCAAAAAATTCACTTTATTACTCGCATTAAAATTAATGCTGCCATTGAATATCAACAGGTTTTTACCGATAGTTATGGTCTACGCGATCGCTTAGTTAAAATAGGTTCTGGAACTAAAAAGACTCCTGTAGTTACTCTTCGTTTAATTGAAGTCAGAGTTGGTAAGATTTGGCGCTCTTATCTAACCTCAGTGCTTAATCCTGAAGTACTACCTCCCTATGTTGTCATCGATTTATACCAAAAACGTTGGCGTATCGAAGATGCTTTTAATGTAGTTAAACGACTTTTAGGACTCAGTTATCTTTGGACGGGTGAGCCACTGCGTTGGGCGGGTTTCCCGACTTGAGGCAAGTGGCGTTCAATTAATGGCGTGAAACTACAGATTTGGGCAACGTGGTTATTTTATGCTGTTTTAGGAAAGTCCAAAAAATAAAATATCCAAACTTATTCAGAAGCAGGAAAGATATCAACAAACCAATTAGGAAGGTTTGGTAAACGTAGAATTTGGGATTCAATTTCTTTCATTTCTGGTTTGGTTAATCTAACTCCTGTTAAATAATTGGTCTTAATCAACTGGACTTGAGGAGGCTTTTCTTTGTGAAGTTGATGACGATGAGCAAATTCGACTAACCGTTTCATAAATTGAGTTCGACGAGAACTATTTTCACCACCATTGTCTTGATTGATTACTAAAGTGCGAACAAAAGTAAATCTTTCTTTGACAGTATTCCACCATTGTTTTAGTGCATCAACGATAAAATCAGCGGTGACTTTCGATTCTGTGAAGTAAAAAAATAACTCATCCCTAATTCTTGTTCTGCTTTTGATTGACCCCCATAACCTAATTCGAGAACTATTTGTGCCATAAAACGTCTTCTCGATGCTCCTTTTAGTGTTTTAGCTGTTTGGAGCAAGATTTGTTTGTATGATTCTGTCCATTCCATGTTCGGTCAAGTAATCCGTGCTTTTCTCTTTCTTTATCTTACACTTTAATTGGATGTTTATTTAATTGGACTTCCCTTAACAAAAGTTTGTTATTTGTTCGTTTTTAAATATCACTTAATTTTTAAGTATGCTTTTGCCCTGTCACCAACGCTATTAATTGAAATGACTATACATGATTTAGTATATGCTTTAGTATAACTTGTTGGAATATTCAGGCTGTAAACGTTGAGAAAGTATCTTTTAGGAATAGAGGAAGAAAACTATGATTCATCTTTTATTAGTAGATAACCAAGAACTAGTATGTCAGGGATTGCGGGCAATGCTAAATCTGGAGTTAGATATTGAAGTTGTTGGTGTAGCGAATAACGGTCAGGTTGCCATTCAACAGGTAGAAGTTTTACAACCAGATGTAGTGTTAATGGATATCAAAATGCCCATTATGGATGGTAGAGAAGCTACCAGAATTATCTGTCAGAGGTTTCCCGATACTAAGGTTTTGGTAGTCAGCACTTTTGATGAAGATGAATACATTACTCATTCAATCAAGGCAGGGGCAAAAGGATATTTGCTCAAGGATATGCCTGTAGAAGAATTAGCTCAGGCAATTAGATTAGTCTATCGCGGATATAGTCAGATGGGTCCTGGACTGATGGAAAGAATGCTGAAGGGAATGGTTAATAAGCAAGATGAAACAGAACAGCTAGAATCGGCAGAATTGACTCCTAGAGAAGTAGAAGTATTAAATTTAATTGGCATTGGCTGTACCAACCGTGAAATTGCTCAGCAACTTTATATTGCCGAAGGAACGGTCAAAAGCCATGTTACCCATATTCTCAACCAACTCAATTTGAAAAATCGCTCGCAAATTGCTATATATGCTAATTCTGTAAAACAAGCTTGTTAATTCGGTAGTGTTATAAAGTCTATGCTTTACCCATAAGTCTACAAATCCTGATTCTTAGAGGAATGGAGCGACTTCCAAGTGGAAGCAATATCATGTAATCGTTATAAATAGATGTTGGCGGGAAATCTGAGCTTCATTTGCTATGGTTTGAATTGCTCCAGTGGCATCAACTAGATTTTTCAAAGCCATAGCTAGTATTCGGTTGTACGTTGTGGACTCACTACGAAGAGGACGGTGTACACAAAGATTATTTAGAGTGTTTTCAACAACGTCAAAGTCATGCCTAGTGTTCGGTTGTACGTTGTTTAATTTGCTTGTGA
>JBBSPC010000265.1:0-3174 GCA_038259125.1 Chroococcales cyanobacterium
GTGGGAGCAAAGATTTTGTACCTGTCTCCCTACTCTCCAGAATTTAATCCGATTGAACATTGGTGGTCACAGCTTAAGGCTTTTCTGAGACAGTTTTCTCCCAGGACTTCCAAAAGGGTCGATCTGCTGATAAAAATAGCAATGGATTTAATTAATCCTCAACATTTGCGTAACTGGTTCGCTCACTGCTGCTACTGTCCCTCTTAAACCTGCAAACCGCTGTATTCAAGACAAACAAAACATTGTGGTGGCGACTGGTACGGGTTCGGGAAAAACCGAATGTTTTTTGATACCCATACTTGATTCTTTATTAAAAGAAGAAAGCATAGGTTTATCTGGGGTAAGAAGCCTAATTCTCTATCCGATGAATGCTTTAGTCAACGATCAGGTAAAGCGTCTGCGTAAGCTGTTGTGTCTTCAAGAGACAGTCAAGATTAGATTTGGCTTTTACACTAGTCGTACTGAAACTAAACCAAAAGATGCGAAAGAATCTTTAAGAAGAGAATTACAAGCCTATGAAGGAAAGGAATTACAGGAGTTATTTACCGCAACAGAAAAGAAAAACTTAGATCTTAGTACCAAAGATAAATTAGTCGAGAAAGCGATCGCCAAAATTACAACAGTTCAAGCTATCTCTAGAGAAGAAATTTGGGAGAAACCGCCACATATCTTAGTGACGAACTATTCTATGTTAGAGCATATGCTAATTCGTCCTAGAGAACGTCAGGATGTTTTTGCAGCGTCTCAAAATACCTTCAAGATATTAGTAGTAGATGAAGCACATACCTATAATGGTTCTACTGGTAGCGAAGTGTCTATGTTGCTAGAACGCTTAAAGGTAGCTGTCGGCGTAGAAAAAGATAAGATTCGCTGTATTGCTACCAGTGCTAGTTTGGGAGATAAATCTGTTGATCGTGAAGTCTTAAAATTTGCTAGCGATCTTTTTGGCGAATTTTTTGGTCAGGTAAGTTAGAGGCGATCGCGTTGAGGCGACAGAAAGACTGGGAAAACCTTACAATTTACCATCGGAGTTAAATAACCAGGAAGTTTTTGACAATCTCAGTAATATTAAATTACCTGCACGGGATGACAGTTTAGATCTATGGCAAGATACCCTGAATAGTATCGTCCCGATAGAAGTACTAAAAGATGCCAAAGATAAAGCAGTAGCAGACATACATAAATTTCTTTGGTACGCACTCAAGCAGCATCCTTTAATTCATCGCTTGATTAATCTCCTCAATCGTCAACCCACAGCATGGAATGAAGTAGTTAAATCGGTTGAACTATGGAGAATTGAATTACCAAGTTTAGATGGCACTATTGATGATATCGATGCCAAATCAGCATTAGCACACCTATTGCAGCTAGGTACATTAGCGCGAGAAAATAAGGATGATTTACCCCTTTTACCAGTCAGACTACATTTACTCTTCCGTAGTTTAGAAGGAGTATATGCCTATATCAATCCTAACTGTGGTGGTGCAGAATCAGACCCCAATTACCCAGATAAAGATCGTAAATACGGGCGTTTGTATTTAAACGAAAAGAAAACCTGTAAAGATTGTAATTCCCCTGTCTTGGAATTAGGAAGTTGCGCTCAATGCAGACAGGCTTATGTTTTTACTCAGTTAGGAAAATCCAATCAATTAGAATCCCTACCGCGATCTAATGCAGCTTTAAAAGATAATTCTAAAATTTATACTCTGACATCTGGTGTTCTAGATAGCGTTACCGAAGAAGAAGAAAACGGCGAAATAGAAATTGAAACTAATTCATCAAAAACTTTTATCCTGCAACAGCGCGATGATTGGATTGGTCTTGCTGTAGATAAAATCTATGATTCCAAAATACAAGTAGATGGGGAATTTAATTTAGCTTGGCATCGTCCCAAAAACGCAAAAGATTTAAAGGGATGCTATTTACCCAAATGTGCTGCTTGCGGTGTTAGACCAATTCGCGCACTAGCAATTAATCGTTTTGTAACTTATACAGACGAACCATTACAAGCAGCCATTAATAGTTTATTTGAACTGTTTCCAGAAGCTGACAAGAATAAAAATGATGCTTCTACTAAGAAGCTACTAACCTTTTCTGATAGTCGTCAAGATGCTGCTTTCTTTGCTGCCGACTATCAACGCAACCGTACTGAATTAGTCTATCGTCAAATGCTTTGGCGAGCTTTTGAAGACGTTAAAGATAATAATCATACTGCTTCAATTACTCAGGTAGTTGATCAACTTAAACAAGACTTTTTAGAAACATCTCTACCCCATCCCGATCGCAATTCTGAAATAAATTACTATAGTTATCGCCCTCAAGATGAGGAAAGCTTAGAAAATAAAAAAGATTGCCTAGTAGCTGCCGAAAGAAGGGCTAAAGAAATATTATTAAGAGAATTCTGCCTATCTTTTAACCGTCGTTCTACTTTAGAAGCTTTTGCCGTATTAGCCTGTCAGATAGAAACACCTCAAGATATTATCTTAGCAGTGGCAGAACGTTTTAAGATAACCGAAAGTGAAGCCCAAATTTTCTTAACCATCCTGACTAATATTATTCGTCGCACGGGAATTGTTAGCGTCGAAGGGGCATCTAGCTATTTTCCTGAAACTGGTGGTAATGATATACGCCCCGAAATGGTTGACGCCCAAGGCAAATCGAAAAACTATCTATTTTTAAAAAAATCAGAACCAGAGAAATGGTATAAAGACTCGCCCTCATTTATGCCCAAGTGGAGAAATGACGGTGCAGTTAGTCAAGCTCATAATAGATTGAGTTGGTATTTCTGGCAGCTATTTGGCGATAAATCATTTCCTAGCCGAGAACATTTTGAGTGTCTATTCACACAATTAAAAAATTATCACTTATTAGTACCAGCGCAAGCTGGCTATCAACTCAACTGGAAGTTACTCAACCTCACTGAAGACAAACAAAACTGGCATAAATGCGATCGCTGTCAGCTAATTTATCACGTTCCAGGTTTATCCAAAATAGGAAAATCATCTTTAAATATCTTTGGTTGTTCCAATTACAAACTGTAGTTTAGACTAAAAAAAATCATGAGAAAATAGTTCAGCCAGTTTAAAATAGCTAAAAGAGAAAATAATTAGCCAAAAATATAGTTAAGCTGTCTTTGTTTGTGATTTTTTGGGTCGAGAATAACTCTTTTTAGTA
>JBBSPC010000266.1:0-3161 GCA_038259125.1 Chroococcales cyanobacterium
CAAGGAAAAGAGATGTTAAGAAAGTACTGGAATATTTGTAAAAACTTTAAAATAGTCAAGTGGTTATTTGAGTGGACGATTAGTCAAGATTTATTCAGTTTTCCTAAGCTATCAATGTATGGTTATTTCTCATAAATCATTTCTGATTGCTATATCTATCAATCAATCTAATTAGTGCAAAAATTTCTTCTTGCACTGCTTTGTTCCATTGTTGACGATATTCACCCAGATCTAGTTTTTTGAGAGTTAATTTTCTAATCGCATTGACGATGGACTCTGAAGAATTTTCTACTAATACAGCCCATTCCCCAAATAATTTTTCAGTTAATGATGTTTTGCTAATAACTAATTGAGTATCCGACGATAAAGCTTCGCAGGCACCGCTGGGTTGAGTTGCATTACTAGTTGTCAATACTAAAGATGCCAAACTCGAACACAAGACCTGATGATATTCTTCTGTGGCTAGAAAACCAGTAAGAGTAACATTATCTAATTTTTGCAATCTGGCTGCCGTTTCTGCATCCAGCTTGTTAATATCAGCGGTAATTACAAAGTTATATTCAATCAGCTTTGCCATAGTTTCGATCAATAAATCTACTGGTTCATCCCACGGATCGAATGAGGCAATAACTAAAATCTGTTTAGCTTGGCGTTTTTGGGGTCTGATTGGCACAATTGCTTTAATAGGATCGCAAATTGTAAACAGTTTGGCTTGCGGATAAATTGTGGAGACCAACTGGAACATTTCGGCATTGTGAACAATAATTGCCAAAGCATTTTTTAGCAAAGTTTTGCTTAGGGGCAAGCTCTGCCACATTTCCACTTGAAATAAAGGATTATGAGCATCAATTATGTAAGGAGTTTTGGTAAGCAAGGCTGGCAAAGCACTAAAGGTAGGAGGACATTGAGCCACTACAAAATTAGGCTTTTTAGTCAAAATATCTCGAACGCTCACTACCAGTTTTATTAGATAGTCTAAAGGTCGCAAATATTTACTTTTGAATAAATGAGGAATAAATCTTAGCTCACAACTAATCAGAGGAGCGAGAACTTCGGGTCTTCTTTGATACTGCTTCCAAACTAAGAACAAACCAGAAAATTTATGGGCTGAATTACTATTCGACATTACTCATAACATGATTAACTATAATTAGCAGCTATTTTAAACTTTTAAATTAGTATTGGTTTATAAAACTTGAAAGGCATAATAGTTAATCGGCTGGCTGCCTGACACATCTATGTCAATCTTATATTTTTCATGGTAATTTAATTTTGCCAGTACACTACTTCAATACTTTCAAGCGATCGCTCTAGCAAAAAGCACCTTGGAGTAAAAAAATAAAACCTATACACCAAAAGCTTTTGAGGTAATTGTGTCAGACAGCCAGGTTAATAGGTTTGACCTCATATAATACTACAGTCTAGTCGATTTTTTTGTCCTATTGTCAATATTTTTTAGGTCAGCTATACTAAGTTATTTATTTTTATTAATTATATATTTAAATAGTAATTGGAAGTTGATAACAACTAATGAAAATTTATACTTTCAATGCACCTGTAGATACTCGTGTAGAAATATTATGGTCTTTGAGATCTAACAATAGAGACAAGATATTTGATAATTTTATACATCAAAACAAATATACAGAGGTCAATTCAATTCAAGAGTGCGATTTAGCTGTATATCCTAATAAAGTTTTTCATCCAGAAACTCTAAATTTTGATAGATCTGTATTTACAGCAACAAAAAAAGCTGAACAATATAATAAGCCTCTAATTATTGATGCGACTAGTGACTCTGATGTTTTTTTAAATATACCAACAGCCAAAATACTGCGCTGTGGTTTGTATAAAAGTTTGAAACAACTTTTTGAAATAGAGTGTCCTTTTTGGAGTAATTATAGGACTAAAAAAAGTCTAGATACTTTAATAGCATTACCTAAAAAATCAAAGCCAGCAATTGGTTTTTGCGGGACTATATCATCTATAGGCAAATTATCCCAGCTAGGAAAATTAATGTTACCCTCGAAAGTTGCTAAAGCAGTTTTGGCTGAAGGTAGATTAGTTCACAAGGTTGATATTAGACTTCGAGAAGGCATGAGTCTAAAATTAAGAACGTTAGCCATTAATATTCTGTCACTAGATACAAGAATTGAGAGTCATTTCGATATTAGCGATCCCCATAAAAGCTATTATTTAAAAAACGAGATTAATCAACAACTATTAGAAAACTTATTTGTAACCAATACAAGTAAATGCGACTATATTTTGTGCATTAGAGGGACTGGTAACTACTCTGGACGCTTTTATATGGCTTTAAATGCAGGGCGTATACCAGTAATTTTAGACACTGATGTAGTTATTCCCTTTGAAGACAAATTACACATAGTCAAAGTTCCAGTTCAGTCTCTAGAAAATATTGGAGATTTTGTTTTAAAGCATTTTGAGCAAACAACTGACAAAGAACTAAATGCAATGAAGGTGCAAAATCGTTTTGTCTATAATCAATTTATATCGCCTGAAAAGTTTTTGACTAACCTATTACAGAGTATGACTAAAGGGCGGACTTAGGTTCCGCCCACAGCATAAACAGGCTAGTTTAATTTATAGTTACTGTCTAACCAGCATTGGGGAAGGTTTTCTCCAGATGGAAAAACCAAATCTTGTTTATTAAAAGGTTCTGGTGGCTGTTCGTTTTGACCAGCCTGCATTTGACCTGTTACTTTATCTTTGAAGGGATCGATCAGTTCTTCTATTTCAGAAATTTCGATCAATTCATCGTCTTGCTTGTTTTTTAATAACATTAAGTAGCTCCTTACTTGTGAACGCAAATAAAATCTTGTAAATAGTTGACTTGAAATTTATTATCAAAACAACTGGCAATATTTACACACTCTAAAGTATTACTAAGTCGATGCTATTTTCATCTAGCAAAAGGCTTAGATTTCAAGACACGCATTACAAGCTTATCCTACGATTAGAGAGCTAAAATCAGCATTTACATTTAGTCAGTTAAACCGCCAAACACACCTTTAAGCGCAGCGATCGCATCTTCTGCTGCTGCCCAAATACCGTCTTCTGGTTCGTTTCCTGTTAATTGGCGTACGCCATAATAATAGATTGCCCCTTTTAATTGTTCTTGATGAGCGCGATTTTTAAAG
>JBBSPC010000267.1:0-3103 GCA_038259125.1 Chroococcales cyanobacterium
CATTTAGCTGCTTGGGGGAAAAGTTCTATGGGGTGGTTCTTCGGGTTTAAACTCCATTTAATTATTAATGAACTTGGAGAAATTGATAATATCCTTACTCTGATTGATTTTCAATTTTATCGCTTATATCGAATTCAGGTTACAAAGTGCAAATAGCTGTAGTGAACCAGAACATTTAACTTGGGCAGAGAAAATTGCTAGAGAAAATGGATTGGGAATTTGGCAGGGCAAACAATCAAATTAGAACCTAATGTCAATATCAAATTTTAACATTGGCAGAACATTTTCATTTTAAGACTGTTCGAGCAAGAGATTTATGGCACTTTACCAGTCGCATTAATCGCCAACTTTTAGCTCATACTGTTGCTTTGTGGCTTAATCGTTATTCTAATAATCCACTTCGCTTTCAAAAGCTTATTCCTGATTAAAAGTTGCACACGCCGTAAGAAAAGATTGTAATTATAGATAACACTCTACTTCTTTTAGCGCGATAAAACCTTCTTCTTCCGCTGGAGGTGATTCCAATAGATATTCGTAGTAAGTATTGATAACGTAATCTGAAACTTGACGCGAACGATATTTATTCCAATTTTTACAAACATTGACTGGAGTTTTTATCCACCAAGCAATCCATTCACAATTTAGATTGCTTACCTTATCTAAAAAAGAGCTTCTCCAAGCTCTTTGTACGTTGGTAGCGTCATAGATCGCGATTTGCTCATAGTTTATCGCTAGTCTAATGTGTTCGATTACCATGCTTTCAACCAGATTCCAATCTCCTTGAGTTACTTCATCACCAAATAATCTTGCTCTAATTTTGTCTGTAGAGACAATTACCGAATTAGGAATTTGTTGATTTAGTTGACGTGCAAAAGTTGATTTTCCGCTAGCAGGTAAGCCAATCAATAAATGACAGAGTATTGGTTGGGTCATAATTATGCTTTCTCCTGTACAAAGTTCCTAAGTAAAAACCTAAGTTAGTATAATTAATCATCATTTACTTCATTCAAAACGACAATCCTAGCACGCTGTTAAAGTTGCAATCGCAATCGCTTAATCTGCCAATTATAAATAATTTCCAATCGAATCTCGATCGCAGTTAACAATCACAAATTCTGTGATAATTGAGATATAAATACCGCCAGCCACCACTTACAAAAGGCTGGCTTATAGTACATTATGGAAATTATTTAATTTAAGCACCAAACAAAAAGTTTTTTTTAATTCTTTTGGCTAACTCTGCTAATAATGGAGAATTTTGCTAGTAATTGAACAGATCGAGAAAAGTAATTGATTCATCGCTTTGTCGCTGTAATTCTGAAAATGACAGTTTAAATACAGCTTTTTGTTCTAATGTTAATGAGTAGCTACAGACTTCTTCAATAGTACTAATAATTAGTTCTTGAGTCTCAGAATTTTGTTCAAATCCTTCGAGTATAGAGAAACCCGCATATAGTTCTGTATTTTCCCTTTGGGCTTTAGGAATAGCGATATTTGGGAATGTTTTTTGATGATGCCTCCTAAAAAACCAAGCCAGGTTTAACCCAACCGACGGGGAAAAGGCACTGGAGAGTACTGGACGAGTGGAAACAGGTAATCTGACATCTGCTCAATTCCCCCAGTACTCCCCAGGAAGATCCTTTTTTTTAATAGTAACCCTGCCAACTTTCTTACCTGACATTCTCAATAATTCATCACCTGAAAATTCAAAACCAAGCTTGAGTGCTATTTGAGCAACATCATCTGCTGTTGGTGAAGCTTTCACCTCATTTTTAAGTGTAGGTTCAGACTGCATTTTCTTTAAAAATGCTTCGAGTCGATCTAAAGCCATATTTGAAACTCCTCAGAAACGCTCTTTAGCGTTGCAAACTTGTTGATAAGAATTATAATAGATTATGAAAATTCATGTTGTAAATGAATTAAATGACAGTTTGGATAGCAGTAACTTCTCCTGGTTGCCACTCAACAGACATAGTTAAAAATGGAAAAACATTTCTATGGAAAACAACGTTATCTTTGTCGCAATGAAGAATGTCCACGTCGTACTTTTATAAAAGACTATACTAACCAAGGCTATAAGCCAGAAGTTAAGAGGAAAATCGTTGATATGTCAGTTAATGGCAGTGGAATTAGAGATACTGCTAGAGTTTTAAAAATTAGCACTTCCACGGTAATTAAAGAACTAAAAAAGCGTATTAGACAAGAAATCATAGTTTTTAGCTAACTAATTTTTCAGTATTACTTTTGGCAAGTTTATGCTTTATTTCATAACCTGTGGCAAAGTTATGGTTTATTTCATAGATTAAATGTTGCAACACCTCCTCAGCGATCGCATTTATTTTGACTTTTCAGACATTCTCTAAATGAAGGCAAAACCGCAGTAATTTCAACTCTTATAATGTTGACCAACTGTTAGGTAAGCTCTATTTAAAAAAGGCAGAAAACCTGACTTATCGATCGTTAATTTCGGAAGCATCCCACTTTTGCAGTAAGTAAAAATGCTTAGAGTAATATGGGATGAAAAGAAAAAAATCTTGTTTTAACAAAAAGATGACACCAGAAGAACAAGCAATAGTAAAAGATAAACTGAGAGAAGTAGCAGAAATACTGTACAGAAATACTTCACCAGAAGCATTGGAAACATTTGAAACCGTAGAATTAAGTGTTAGAGAACATCTTCTGGGAACAGTTGCTCCAGAAGTGGGTAATTTTTTTTTAGTACAGCAGGCGGAAACAAAGCAGGAAGAAAGAGAACAGTAAAAACTTGTATCGGTCAAATTATCATTTCTGGGAAACAAGCAGAAAGATTAAAGCTCAAGAAAGGAAGTCGTTTGAGTCCTCATCTGGAAAAATGTTGTCTATTACTTGTGAGTAATGAATCTTTCGTCAATGCAGAAAAAGATATTCAAGTTTTAACAGGAATAACAATTCCTCACACGACACAACATCGAATAGTGAACAGCCTCACGGGGTGACAAGGGAGTCAAAAGGGAGATGAACAGTTAGATGTAGCAGAGAAATGGTAATAAAAAGGGGTCAAGCTAATTGAGAAGACCCCTAGATAAAAAATGTTGCCAGAATTCTATCACAAATGTATCTCACA
>JBBSPC010000268.1:0-2993 GCA_038259125.1 Chroococcales cyanobacterium
GGATTGATTTTAGGCATTCAATTTTGGTTTTTAAACGCTTTTACAGCGATCGCTATCTATCAAAAAATGCTTGAAACAAGCCTAGAACCACCTATTTTCGTTAACAATTATATAGTAAATTTGTACGGTGCGTAAGTCCTAGTAAATATACTATTAGTCTGCCAATTTTGTTTTGAGGAATAAAAAAGCGGTAATGTGAAGGGAAAGGATGAGAAAGAGAAAAAATGCCCAAAAAGAAATACATCGTATCTCTTACAGTATTAGAAAGAAAATTCCTGGAACAGTTGACCAAAAAAGGAAAAATCGCAGCATATAAGATGAATCATGCCAGAATCTTGCTCAAAGCTGATATCAATCAAAAAGAAGGGGGATGGATAGATCGTCAGATTGGAGAATCATTAGATATTGGTCATGCCACAATTGAAAGAGTAAGACAAAGATTTGTCGAATTCGGGATTGAATCAGCTTTAAGTCGGCGAGAACAAAAGAAACGTCGTTCTAAAATAATAGATGGAGAAAAAGAAGCCTATTTAATTGCGATCGCTTGTAGTCAAACTTCGTGCGGAAAGAGCAATTGGACGCTTCAAATGCTTGCAGATAAAATGGTAGAACTCAACTATGTCGAGCAAGTATCTACAGAAACCATCAGACAAACCTTAAAAAAAACGAACTTAAACCTTGGCTCAATGAATCTTGGGTAATTCCTCCAAAATCAAATGCAGAATTTGTTTGAAGCAAATGAAAACGTTTTAGATATTTATCAACGTCCTTATGAGTCAAAAAATCCTTATCTGTTTTGATGAAAGCTGCAAGCAGTTAGTTAAAGAAACTCGTGAACCTATTCAAGCCGAACCTGGAAAGCTAGAGCGTTATGACTATCAATACGAACGGAATGGAGTAGCTAATCTGTTTATGTTTTTTGAACCCTTAACAGGTTGGAGACACGTCGAAGTGACTGAACGCAGGACGGCAATTGATTATGCTCATCAAATGAAATATTTAGTAGATGAGCGTTATCCTCAAGCGGACAAAATTGGAGTCATTCAAGATCAATTGAATACTCATGTCAAAGCATCTTTATATAAAGCTTTTGAACCAAAAGAAGCCAAACGAATTTTGGACAAATTGGAGTTGCACTACACACCAAAACACGGCAGTTGGTTAAATATGGCAGAGATTGAACTTAGTGTTGTGAATCGTCAGTGTTTGAATCGTCGTCTTCCTGACCAAGATACTCTTAAACTAGAAATTGCTGCTTGGGAAGAACAGAGAAATCAAAAATCAGATTCTGTTAATTGGCGATTTACCACAGCAGATGCTCGCATCAAATTGAAGCGACTTTATCCCTCAATTCAAATTTGATGACCTAATAGAGCTATCTACAGAAAGTAGTCGTGTCTTAGCCTCGCTAACCAATTCTCATAGCCATACTCAAAAAATCACAGTTGAATCAGAAAGCGGAAAACAAGAATCGCTGATGATTCCTTCTGTAGCTTATGAGCTTTTAATTGATATTCTGTCTCAAATATCTCAAGGTAATGCAGTTACTATAGTTCCAGTCCAGGCTGAATTAAGCACCCAACAGGCAGCAAACTTATTGAATGTTTCTCGACCATATCTAATCAAACTGCTTGAGTCTGGAGAAATACCCTATTTCAAAGTAGGTAAGCACAGACGGATTCTGGCTCAAGATTTGTACCAACACAAAGCAGGTATTGACGCGAGTAGGAGTCAGTCATTAGATGAACTTACCGCTTTGAGCGAGGAATTAGATCTGTACGAAGATGCTTAAACAATGATTCCCAATTTCACGGTAGTTTATGATGCCTCTCTTGGTCGGCGTTCCCTTACGTCTTGCGCCGACGCGGGTTCCGACCGCTGTGTTCTCTATCCCAACACTCTCAGAGATCTATTAATGGAACTGGCTGTTAGGGATCTCTATCGAGCAAAATGGACAAATGAGATTCATGAAGAGTGGATTAGAAACCTCAAACAAAATAAACCAGACTTACGCCTCGAAAAGCTTTATCGCGTCAAAGATTTGATGAACGAAAATGTTCGCGACTGTTTGGTAACTGATTATCAGTGGTTAGTCGATAGCTTAAAACTGCCAGATGCTAATGACCGTCACGTTCTGGCAGCAGCGATCAAAGCCAAAGCCGAAGTTATAGTCACTACTAACTTAAAAGATTTTCCCAAATCAGAACTAGGCAAATATAATATTGAAGCGCAGCACCAAGATACTTTTATTACAAATTTAATCGACCTTTATCCCCTACAGGTGTTTGACGCAGTACAAAAGTGCCATCAGAGACGTAAAAAACCTCCTTGTACCTTTGAAGAATATTTGATGAGACTAGCAAAAACAAGAGCTTCCTAACACCGTATCTATGATTAAGAATAATGCTTTATAAAGCTATTTTAGATTCTTGAATTTCTGAGTTTTCTGTAACTGAAAGCGATCGATATCTTCTGGCGCAACAATAATAACTTTGTCATTTTCATCTGCGATCGCAATTGATTCTCCACGTTCTTTATGTTTGGCGATCGCTTTATCTACTGCTTGTTGAAATATTGCGTCTATTTGCTGGGAATCAGTAAAATCTATTTGGCTCATAATCGATTTATTTAATAATTAATAATTTTATTCCAAATATCGGACTGGAAAATAGTTGGTGCTTGCCTTGAGTTTAGACAGTAGGCTATAGGTTCGAACTTAACCTCCGAATTATCATAAACTCTCCAGCGATCGGCTATAGGCATATACAATTCGATAAAGTTTTGTCTACCTCTATTGTATCTTCTAAGAATTTATGCCTTACCCATAAGTGCTAAAACATAGAGAAAATCATGTATCTTAGCCCAAGAAGAAGGAAAGGAATTAAATCAATGCAATCGTGGGCAAGAGAAGAGCTGAAGTATGCTGCGCTACCAGATAAAAGATTGAACCAAAGGTTAATTAAGATTGTTGAAAACTTAGCTCAACAACCCCA
>JBBSPC010000269.1:0-2946 GCA_038259125.1 Chroococcales cyanobacterium
TCTACTGGTTTTAAATCGGTAAGAATTAACCAAGGGTCAGTGTAGCTGTCATCTATCTGAAATTATGTTCGCTGTTGACTCTACTCATATCTTATTTCTGAGTCGTTACTCACACCTTTGTAAAAAACCTACCCTTGTGAGATGGGGGAAACCCCTTCCGTAAAACTTAAAATCTGGCTTTCTCTTGCTCAGTTAATTTTTAGGGGTTTTAATCCAAAATTAAATTATTGACTTAAGGCTTTCAAAAACTTTTGGAGATTACCTAGTAAGCTGGGTTTTTTCTTCTGCTGGGTACTGTTATTTTCCCCTTGAGGACTAGTCAACTGCATCATCAGGCGGTCTAAATCTTCTCCCATTGGCTTAGTAGAAAGCTCTGTAGCCAATTCATAATTTAACTCTGCCGACTCATTTTCTAACCATACTTGCCAAGGAGAAGGATGACAGCGCAAAATTGCGCCATCGGCAATTGGACGCAGATAATAGCAAGTATAAATATTTTTAATAAAGCGATCGCGCAACTGTCTGGCTGCTAAACCAATTCCCACTATGGCTACATCTTCTAACTGGGGAATAAGAAAGATTACAGGGCGATCGCCAGCTAAATTACTTAGCTTCTCTGCCCGCTCAACCTCCACCGAGGAAGGACAGGCAACGATATAAATTCGATCTTCTGGGGACATTTGCGTTTCAATTGAGGTAAAACGACTGCCCATATCCGTCACCTGAAATGGCTGTTCGCCCCAGTTGCGTTTCGCTAAAGCTGCTGCACCTGTATCAGGAAACATCACTTTTATCCCTGAATCATATGTGGCAGTAAAGAGATTAGCAAATTCCAAAGCCAGGGTTTCAGACTGAAGGGCAATTTCGGGTACAACTAATTCCACCTGAATTAATCTGTAGCCATCATTAAGGGCAGATTGAGTAGCTTCTTTTGCCTGTTCTACTGCTGCATCTAAAGTTTCGGGAAAAGTATTCATTAATTATAATTTGCTTTCTTTAACCAGTATTGGGGATTAAATTCATTTTAGCGACGGATGTTCACCTCAATTACTAAATGTTTTTACATTGCTCAAGATCCTGGAATTATCCCTACTTAGTTAATTTATTAATTATTTCAATCGTTGTATTAAAAGCTGTCTTAGTTCATCTTGCTGGGCAATTGAGCCTGCAAGTAACACTCCAAGTTTGCCGACCAAGACGCTACCCCAGTTGTATATAATTACTCCTGTTTGAGTAGCTGGGTTGTATTCTAATTCGCCTAAATCAATCTCATCTAATGAGCGATATTTGATGATAAAATTGTCGCTCGACCAACTTTCGATCTCAAGCTTTTGAGCTATTCCTGTAGGATAGGAAGCACCATTAAATCTGGGATTGCACTCGATCGCAAAATAATCTATTCGCTCATCCGTATCTACCACCGCCACATCAAATGCAAAGATTTCTTTCATTCCCTTTTTAGCCATCCACTGTGCCATCGGTTCAACTAATTCCCAAGGTTGATAAGCTGTGGGGTAACGATTACCTTGGTGAGCAAAACCATCTAATATTTGTTCCGTAGCGGCTAGAGATTGAGCTTGTTCATCTTTGATCTCATACTGCAAGTTGAGAAATTTATCAGCAATTATTTCTTGCTGTACTTGTAATGGCGTATTATCATCTAACTTAGTTAGGGCATTATATAACTCTGCTTGATTTGCACAGCGATAAATGCCTACACCGTCTACTGAAACCGCAGGTTTGAGATAGCAAGGATAGGGAATATTGTCATGCTTTTTAAGCTGTGACTGATTTTCAGCACAAAGAGTTCGAGGAATATTAACATTTAGCTTTTCTGCTAGACTGATAAAGTTATTCTTGGAATTGATAAACTCAACAACATCCTGCCAATCTTGATGGCGATCGGCTTCTCCAGACTTATTGATAGCTTGGCTAAAAATAAACACCGATGGCTCATAATCTGGATACTGTTTCAATTTATCAAAAGAAACATCCCAAATTGGATTTTGGCTATGATTCAAACCAATATTGCGATAGTGAGCCGTAATTGCCGTCCATTGAGATTTAAGCTCAGGATGCAGTTGAATTAGGTCATTAGGTTCACTCATGCCCAATACCCTACCAGAATAGAGGTAATTACCAATCACCGCATCATGGGTGCAGTGCATGATATCGTGATTAAAAATTTTGTTCTCAATCATGTTTAGCTCAGAATCGCCACTGTTAAGTTACTATTTCAACTTCCCTCAAATATTTGCTTTAAACTGTAGCTAAACGAACATCTTTTAAAGACAAAAGCTGATGATAAATAATAATACAGTTGAATGAATGAAAGAGATTGGAATATGGGGTGAAAAACTAGTCGGGCGATGGTTGCAGATTCAAGACTATGAGCTACTACAGCAGAATTGGCGTTGTCGTTGGGGAGAAATCGATTTGATTGCTCAGGATCGAGTAAGTAAGGCGATCGCTTTTGTGGAAGTAAAAACTCGCAACAAAAACAACTGGGACGAAAATGGGTTACTAGCTATTGATTCTGCTAAACAAGAGAAAATTATCAAAACAGCATCTTTATTTTTAGCTAAATACTCTCAACTGGCAGAATTACCTTGTCGCTTTGACGTGGCTTTAGTTAGTTATCAGAAATGTCTCGCGCAGAGATACAGAGGCGTAAAGGAAAGAAAAACAAAGATAGATGTCAAAGAAATTGCTCGACTAACTATAGGTCAAGCAGTAGATATCGAGCAATGGCAACTAACTATTGAAAATTATTTACAGTCTGCTTTTGATTTGTCTTAATTTATAATAGACGCCTGGTGTGAATTAAATTTTAGTAAGCTGAGGAGGATTGAAAAGTCAAAACATCACTCTCAAAATGACGACGCAAGAAAAGCCGCAAAGTATGAGAGGTCATTTTGAGTGCCATATGAGTAGCCAAGCCACCAA
>JBBSPC010000270.1:0-2916 GCA_038259125.1 Chroococcales cyanobacterium
ACTGTTGGTGGCTTGGCTACTCATATGGCACTCAAAATGACCTCTCATACTTTGCGGCTTTTCTTGCGTCGTCATTTTGAGATTGATGTTTTGACTTTTCAATCCTCCTCAGCTTACTAAAATTTAATTCACACCAGGCGTCTATTATATGTATTAATCTTAAAAATTTTAAGAGTGAAACAAGAATAGATAACTTTTACAAAGAGTTATCAAAATTATTCCAATTGGCTAATATATCTACGAATTATCAACCAATTTTAGGTAGAGAAATTTGGTCAATGAAAGATAATCAATATGATAATCGTGATATATACAGATATCATAGAATTTTTGGAACAACTTCTGTATAATTTACCTTTATAAATTTTGTTTTAGATACCGTTGAATTTTCTTTGACTCATGGCAGTCTAATTATTATGAAAGGTTCAACACAACATTTTTGGAAACATCAAGTACCCAAAACTGCAAAAGTATCAACTCCAAGAATTAACTTAACTTTTAGAACTATAAAGTAGACATAAAGTTAGTGTCAAGAATATCGCCAATCAGAGCTAATTATCATTTATATTTGGTTTTTAAAGTATTCATGCCTGAATCCCTACTAGAATAAATAGGGCAATTTTCTCTACACCTTCAGCATGGCATCTACTTGCAATTCCCGTCAGTTGGCTTTTTTCGTCCTCAAAAATGTTTATCAAAAGAAAGCCTATACCGATGTCGCCCTCAATCGCGTAATTAAATCTATGGGTAAATCGGCTGAGATTAGCCAGACAAACAGAGGCTTTGCCTGTGAATTGGTTTATGGTATTGTCCGTCGTCAGCGAACTTTGGACGCTCTAATTGATTTACTAGGTAAGAAAAAAGCAGCGCAGCAACCTCCAGATTTACGGATTATTCTCCACCTGGGTTTATATCAGTTACGGTATCTAGATCGCATTCCTACTTCAGCAGCAGTTAATACTAGTGTGGAATTGGCTAAAGCTAACGGTATTCCCAGGCTTAGTGGCGTAGTTAACGGGTTGTTGCGGGGTTATGTGCGCCAAGCTGAATCTAGAGATCCTTTGCAACTAGCAGATAATCCAATAACTAGATTGGGCATACAACATAGCTTTCCTGACTGGATAGTAGAGACTTGGTTAGAACAATTACCCATTAAGGAAGTAGATCGATTACTTGCTTGGTTTAATCAGTCTCCCAAAATCGATCTGAGGGTAAATATTCTTGAAACTACCATAGAAGAAGTAGAAAGCGCCTTTAAAGCTGCGGATATTTCTATCGATCGCATCCCAGGATTACCTCAGGGATTGAGAATAGAAAGCGCGGGTGCGGTTACAGATTTACCAGGCTACAAACAAGGATGGTGGGTAATTCAAGATAGTAGCGCGCAGTTAGTGACGCATTTACTCGATCCTCAGCCTGGAGAGACGATAATTGATGCTTGTGCTGCACCTGGAGGCAAAACTACCCATATAGCTGAATTAATGGGAGATAATGGTCATATTATTGCCTGCGATCGCGCTGCTAAACGCTTAAATAAAGTTAGAGAAAACGCTGCACGCTTACAGTTACAGTCTATTAAAATAGAAGTGGGAAATAGCCGTGACAAGAGTGAATTTCTGAATATAGCCGATAGGGTGCTAGTAGATGCCCCTTGTTCGGGTTTAGGCACACTACACAAACGCCCTGATATTCGCTGGCGACAAACCTCTCAAGCCATTGGGGAACTTTTTGAGCTACAAAGGGAACTATTAGAACAGGCTGCTACTTGGGTTAAACCAAAAGGTATTTTAGTGTATGCCACCTGTACTCTTAATATTTTAGAAAATGAAAAAGTAATACAATCGTTTTTGGAACAACACTCGAACTGGAGTATTCAATCTCCTACTGATGGAATTACCAAAAGCTGGGCAACACCAGAAGGATGGATTAAAGTTTATCCCCATCGTCATGATATGGATGGTTTTTTTATGGTGAGATTAGAACGAGATTTATGAGATGGGTCACAATAAAACTAAGAAAATGAAACAAATTCTGAAAATTTTGATTGCTGCTGCTTGGATAGACGGAGTTATTCAACCAGAAGAGCGAGTTTATTTACGTCGCATGGCTAAAGATTTTCAACTAGCTGATGATCCAGAAATCAAGCCTCTATTGTCAGAATTGAAGCCAGTTCAACCTGTTGAATGTTACCAATGGCTAGACGAATATTTTGGCGAAAATCGTTCCCCAGAAGATTATCTGGAATTATTAGAAAAGATTAGTGGTTTAGTCTATAGCGATGGTTATGTAGACGTGAGAGAGGCTAAGTTAATTGAAGCTATTCAAAACTGCAATAACAATCTAGATTGCCGTAATTCTATCTTGGATAAAATGCTGCGGAAGATTCGGAAGTTATACCGTGCAGCAATTGAACAAAAAGTTTAGTCATTACTGAGTTATTAATTTAGCTTTCCCCTGCCTTCGTTCAAATTAAGCGGTTATTAGATATTTATGGCGATCGCAATACAGGTTTCGAGATCTGCACTGGTTTTAATTCCTTGAGAATTAATATGGGTTGCCGCTGCTTGATAACCTTTATTTTGTAAAGCTTTGATTAAAAGCGATCGCTTTGGTATATCTATTTTTCCGTGACGACCAATTTCGCCTAATTTGTAAAAGTAAGGCGGTAGATCGCTCTCATTTTGCATTAAACTAAGCAATTCAACAACTTTAATTTTTGCTTATACTGCAATCTACGGGATCGACATATTAGAAGTCATCGGCATATTTAATTTCATTTTGTGGATTTTCTACAAAGAATGCGATCGCATTCACGGCATTTGTAATTTTGCGAGACACTGCGTTGGGTCGAGACCCCGCGTCGTCCGAAGGCGCAAACGCCAGTTCCTTCAACGGGTCACAGACCCGCAACGGACT
>JBBSPC010000271.1:0-2874 GCA_038259125.1 Chroococcales cyanobacterium
GTGGGGTCAAATTTTTCTACGGCTCTTTCTAAACCCAAAGTTCCTTCTTGGATTAAATCAAGCAGTTCTAAACCACGATTTTGATATTTTTTGGCAACAGAAACCACCAGGCGCAAATTCGCCTTGATCATGTGTTCCTTGGCGCGTATGCCATTTTTTTGAATTGTATCTAGCTCTTTAGTATCGCAGCCCACAACTTCTGCCCAGGCTTGTTTGCCTATGGCTATTTTTTCTTTTAATAAGGAGATTTCCATACCCAAAGCCATAGACCATCGTTTTAGGGAAGGGCGATGACTAAGTTGAGTCACAAGGCGATCATATACATCAACCAGTTGAACAAATTCTTGCAAAGTTGTATTCCCTGCTTCAGCAGCTTGAGCGCGTTGCTCTAAGATATTAATGTGACGCTGAACTTTTTGCGCCTCTGAAACCTCTTCATCTCTTTCTAATAGAGGAACTCTACCAATTTCTTGTAGGTATAGTCGGACTAAATCAGTAGTAGTACGACTGCCTCTTCGAGCAATATGTTCTGGATCTGAACTTTCCAAATCAAGTTCTACAAGTTCATCGGGCAACTTATTAGAAACATCTTTGAGTTCCAAATCTAAATCGATGTCAGGATTAGTTGAAGGATTATCTCCTTCGGTTTCAAGGTGTGAAAAACTAGCAAGCATGGCAATTTCTTAATGACGACTCCAGTGAAGGTTTTGGATGTGACTCCTCCTCTGTGAATAGATTGCCCAATTCATAACAAAAAGCAACATAATTGAAATTTTTTTCGTTATTTATCAGTTTTCTGGTCTATTCTCAGTAATAACGCGGTTGGCTGATGGTTATTAGAATTACAGTGGTTCAGGAAAAGCCGACAAATATTGCTTTCTGGTGAGTGGAAGGATTTACGTCATTAAAAGTTCCCTAAAAAAAACAAGCTTTATATTTCTTTACAAAAAAAGTCAAGCTATCTCTTAACTAAGGCTGCTCAATTAAACTTGTGACCCCTGTTATTTATGCAATACAGCATTTTTGAGCAAAATAAGCTAAAGATACGCTAAAAAAAGAACCGCCCTTGATTAACGGTTATCTAAGTGGAGTAAAGTTATAATTGAGTAAGTAATTACACGGGAGATATATTAGTCTCTAAAGCTAGGTAGAGAAGAACTAGTAGCTATCTATAGTACGTATGAGTTTAGGGACTTGGGGATTTAAGGAGTGTAAAGTTAATTTATCTTTAGAATCTTATAGATTAAAGATCGACAGGTACGTAACATCAGCTAGGCTTATGTCGAGGATAAAGCTGCATCAAAGCTCTAACCTGTTCTGCATGATAAGAACTACGGGTTAGAGGGCTAGAAACAACCTGTAAAAAACCAATAGATTCTCCAAACTCTTGCCAGGCTTTAAACTGCTCAGGGGTAACAAAATCTTTAACCCCTAAATGCTTCTGGGAAGGCTGGAGATACTGCCCAATAGTTAAAATATCGCAGTCCACATTTCGTAAATTCTGAATTACCTCTCTAACTTCTTGGTCGGTTTCCCCTAAGCCAACCATAATGCCAGATTTAGTATATACCCAGGGAGCGATTGCGCGGGTTTGAGTTAAAAGTTCGAGAGATCGCAAGTAGTCCCCTTGAGGACGCACTCTTTTATATAGGCGGAGAATAGTTTCGGTATTGTGATTTAAGACATCAGGTTGAGCAGCCAGGATAGTTTCTAAAGCCTCCCAATTGCCACATAAATCGGGTATAAGTAGCTCAATGGTGGTTTGAGAGGAAACTTGACGTACCTCTTCAATACAGCGGACAAATTGAGACGCACCCTCATCAGGCAAATCATCGCGGTTTACGGAAGTGATCACCACGTGATTGAGCTTGAGACGTTTGACGGCTTCTGCTAACTGAAGTGGTTCATTAGGATCGAGAGCCTGGGGTTTCTTCTCAAAATCAATATCACAATAAGGACAAGCACGAGTACAGGCGGGACCCATAATCAGAAAGGTAGCTGTGCCAACGCTAAAACATTCTCCAATATTAGGGCAAGATGCCTCTTCACAGACAGTATTTAAAGACAGATCGCGTAATATCTCTTTAACGCTGCCTACTCGTTCCAACTGTGGGGCTTTAACTCTTAACCATTCTGGTTTTAACGTCACTCCTTATTGCTCCAGCTTAATTAACTAATGACTATTCTTGTTTATTTTATCTTGTCTCTAGGTGCTTATAATAGTTTTCTACTTAGGCGATCGAGCGATTAATCCTGAATTGTCTAAGTTTATCGAGCGAAATTGAGCATATTTTCAGAATTATATCGATATTTTTTTCTTATTTTTGGGAATGATAAATCAGTAAACCAGAAGACTGTATTTTAAATGTTATCTAAAAATAGTTACATAGCTTCAATAATCAGCATTTCAGGATTATTAGTAATGCCTGGTATTGCTCAAGCAAAAGATATTGAAAGTTATGAAGATTATCGAGATTATTGCAGCCCCGCAGCTTATCAATATGGTATTCAGAGTTCAGATTGTGGAAAGTTTAAAAGCATTTACGAAGAAAGATATCAACAAGAGCAAAATCAGCAGCAGCCTCAAAGAAGAAATACGGAGTCAAAAAAAAATGACGACAACGACAAAAACGAAGATGGCATTAGTGGTTATGTTGGGACGACTTTAGGTTTATTTTTTCCTAATGATGATTATGCAAATACTGGTTTTATGGACTTTTTCTCAACCCCAGGCTTACAGCGGTTTGCAGGTTTAAGAGGGACAGTAGCAGCAGTGAGCGAACCAGTTACGCAAATGTTGAGGATTAATTAAATCCATCGCTATTTTTATCAGCAGATCGACCCTTTTGGAAGTCCTGGGAGAAAACTGTCTCA
>JBBSPC010000272.1:0-2729 GCA_038259125.1 Chroococcales cyanobacterium
TAGCGATAAAGGAATTAAAGGAATTACTTCTAACCCCGCTATCTTTGAAAAAGCGATCGCTGGCAACAAAATCTACGATCAGGCAATTGAAGCTGGAATCAAAGCAAAAAAATCAGTTCAGGAAATCTACGAAGATCTAATCTTTACTGATATTCGCAACGCTTGTGATATCTTTATGCCCGTATACGAAAAAACCGACGGTTTAGATGGCTACGTTAGCATCGAAGTTCCACCCAGTTTAGCCAAGAGTACAGATGATAGCACTATTGAAGAAGCTCGTCGCTACTACAAAATTATAGACCGCCCTAACTTAATGATTAAGATTCCTGGGACACCAGAAGGACTGCCAGCAGTCGAGCAGGCTATCTCTGAGGGAATGAGCATTAACGTAACTTTATTGTTTTCAGTGTCAAGCTATATCGATACTGCCGAAGCTTATATCAAGGGGCTAGAAAAAAGAGCAGCAGCAGGCGAAGATATCAGCAAAATTTCCTCCGTTGCTAGTTTCTTTCTTAGTCGCATTGATAGCAATATCGACGATCGCATCGATAGCAAATTAGAGTCAGCCAGTGATGATGCTAAAGCTAAGTTAGAAGCAATCAAAGGAAAAGTTGCGATCGCTAATGCCAAAATCGCCTACCAAAAATATAAAGAAATATTTAGTGGCGACAGGTGGGAAGCACTAGCTGCTAAAGGAGCAAAAGTACAGCGTCTGCTTTGGGCAAGTACCAGCACCAAAAATCCTGAATACAACGATGTGATGTATGTAGACGAGCTTGTAGGCAAAGATACCGTCAATACTCTACCTCCCAATACTATTGATGCTTGTCTCGATCACTGTACCCCTGGCGATCGCATCGAAACTGATTTAGATGCTGCACATAAAGTAATTGATGGCTTAAAAGATGATGCCGTTGATATTGAATTGGATGAAGTGATGGATGAATTACTAGAAGAAGGCATTGATAAATTTATCAAACCTTTTGAGTCATTGATGTCTTCATTGGAAACCAAGGTTGAGCAGTTAGCAGCAGTCTAATTTAAAGGATGAAGGACAAAGGCGCACTTCCGCATGTAGGAATGAGGAGTAACTAAAAGTAACTAAATTAGATTCTTTCTTTCCTTGTCTTTTATCCTTTGCCCACATGAATACTAGTAACTTTTAAGTAAAAAATATAAGTCAAGGCATGGTTGCAATATTAGAAAATCCGTTAAGAGTCGGTTTGCAGCAAGAGCGCACTGCCGATCCTGCAATTATTGTAATTTTTGGGGCATCAGGAGATTTAACTCAACGTAAGCTAATTCCCGCCATTTATCAAATTAGAAGAGAACGTCGTCTCCCTTCAGAAATGACTATTGTGGGAGTTGCCAGACGAGATTGGACTCATGACTATTTTCGTCAGCACCTCAAAGATGGAATAGAAGAATTTGGTAATGGGGTGGGTAACGAAGAACTATGGAATGACTTTGTTCAGGGTATTTTCTATTGTTCAGGCAACATGGACGAACCTGAAAGCTATGAAAAGTTAAAGAAGTTTTTGGCAGAATTAGACGGAAAAAGAGGCACAAGAGGTAATCGCGTTTTTTATCTAGCCGTGTCTCCCAAATTTTTTAAACCAGCTTTAAAACAGTTAGGTGCCGCGGGAATGCTTGATGATTCGCTCAAAAATCGTGTTGTGATTGAAAAGCCCTTTGGTAAAGATTTAAGCTCTGCTCAATCTCTCAATCGTGCGGTGCAGCGAGTTTGCAAAGAAGAACAAGTTTACCGCATCGATCACTATTTGGGTAAAGAAACTGTCCAAAACATTTTAGTATTTCGTTTTGGGAACGCTATCTTTGAACCTTTGTGGAATCGGCAGTTTGTCGATCATGTTCAGATTACCGTTGCCGAAACCGTTGGGGTAGAAGAGCGTGCAGGTTATTACGAAACTTCAGGAGCAATGCGGGATATGCTGCAAAATCATCTGATGCAGCTATTTGCGATTACGGCGATGGAGCCTCCTAACTCTTTAGATGCCGATAGTCTCCGTAGTGAAAAAACTAAGGTGCTTCAGGCTACCCATATCGCTGATGCTGGTAACTTAGACCAGTCAGCCGTAAGAGCGCAATATTCTGAAGGCTGGATGAAAGGTCAGCCCGTTAAAGGTTATCGTCAAGAAGATGGAGTTAATCCAGAATCTACTACCCCAACTTTTGTGGCTTTAAAACTAGAAATAGACAACTGGCGATGGAAAGGAGTGCCGTTTTATCTCCGTACAGGCAAACGGATGCCTAAAAAAGTTAGTGAGATTTCAATTCATTTTCGTGAAGTACCCTTGTTGATTTTTCAATCCGCAGCCCAACAAACTAGTCCAAATGTCCTAACAATGCGGATTCAACCAAATGAAGGGATATCACTTAAATTTGAAGCCAAGACACCAGGACCAGATCTACGTACTAGAACCGTAAATATGGACTTTAGCTATGGTTCATCCTTTGGTATGGCTACGGCTGATGCCTATCACCGTCTACTACTCGACTGTATGTTAGGAGATCAGACCTTGTTCACCCGCGCTGATGAAGTTGAGGCTGCCTGGAGTATTGTTATGCCCTTGATCAACGCTTGGGAGCCTCCTAGCGATCCGAGTTTAATGCCCCAGTACGAAGCAGGAACTTGGCAGCCTACAGAAGCGGAAATGATGATTAATCGCGATCGCCGTAGCTGGAGAAGACTTTAAAGGGATGAGGGA
>JBBSPC010000273.1:0-2467 GCA_038259125.1 Chroococcales cyanobacterium
GCGAATCAAATACTTTTTTCCAAGATGCAGTCCAAGAATTGATTCGTTTTTCGACTGCCAAAAATGATTATTATCGAAAAGGAATGAGAGCTAAGACCTTGATCCAGCAACCTTTGTGATCACCTCTGTCGCCCCTACAGGAGAATTGGTATAAAATGCTCATTCTCCACCTCTGGCTATTTTTGGGCTTTCCATTGATTCAACTTGGTAATTGGGTTTGGTGTAGCAATCGCCACCCCTAAAGCTAGAGGTGGCTTATTGTGTTTTTAGAATTAGGCTGGTATTTCTACGCCTAACTTCTACGCCCAGTACTCTCGACACCCAATTTGATACCCCGACCAATAACTATGCTGCTCTGGATGAGAAGGTTCACAGCCTATATATCCCTCAAAATAGCCAATCGAATAAATATCCGTGTTTAGAGTAGATTCTTCTTGTTGTCGATTTTGTAGTATTACTAAATTACCTCGTACTCTTTACTGCTGTTCTTTTTGCAATGCTATATTCATAGTCATAGTTAAATTCCTGTATTGGTTTTTACTTTAGAGGCGATCGCTTTCCGTCGAAAGTTCGCGATCGCCTTTTTCGATTTCATATTGATGATATCATCTTATTGCCATGTTCACATGGCAATGAGATAAATTACTTAAGAATTTAAGAATTTGTTTATTTTTTACTTTGCCATGTTCACGCGCTATATTATTGGTAGTAAGGTTTTCGTAAAATTGCAGTTTTTTTCATGGCAAACAAGAATCCAAAAATAGACCAAATAAAAGCTTATACTTTCCAAACAGAAAGAAAGGAATCTTGCACTGCTCAATTAAACCTCAGAGTTCCACCTTCTTTACTCTCAGAACTCAAAAGCAAAGATGATTGGCAAGAATTTGTTCGTCAGGCGATCGCGGAAAAACTTCAACAAGCGAGTTGAAGCAAGGGATTAGCCGCAGCTTGCCTCCTACACGGAGGCATTTCCTCGCTTCAGTCTGCTTCTTAAATTCAAACATAAGCTCATGAAAGCTTTCAGGTACTTTCAATCTCTATCAGAGCAAGAATTAGATTTCCATTAGTCAAGATAATCTATCTAATTTTTGCCAAGGAAAATGTCTCAAAAAGCTTAGTCCTTATGATTCCTGCATAATCAAACATAAATATTTTTTAATTGCAGATAATGGAAAAAGCGCAATTATAAGCCTTCGGCTATCCCAAATAGAAAATTTAGATTCAACGTATATTCATGGAGAATTTGTTTGCGACTTCGACCGAGTTCAAAAAGGGGAAGTATACAGACAACTAGTTTTCAAAGCTTCTGCCTCGAAACTACCCATAAAAAACTGCTTCCTTTGTAAGCATCACAGTGAATCTTGGTATCGAGGAAAGTCATTGTACTGTTATCTCTACGAACGTCGTCACGATCCAAATCATGCCGCTGACTGTGAAAACTATAATCCAAATTAAGCTTTGAGATATGAACGTCAGTCATCATCGAGATTTGGAAATCTTCATAGGATGGCATTGCGAGATAGATCTTTGATAACAGCTTCGCTAGACTACGTATGAGTAGGTGCGATTCGTTGATGTCAGACTTTAAGATTTTTCTTTTTTAAGAAAACGGTTTTGTTTGAGTAGGATTTGGCATTATGAAAAAGGTGCTGATAAAATTATTTGTAGACGTAGACTGAAAGAGAATTTCGGCAACTACCGTGTTTTACCTTTGATAGCCATTAGGCGTTGGTCACACCTTAAATGAACCTAATTGTTATCTTCCATATAGGTGTTTCAAACTTAAATGCCTCAAGGCGTTGGTCATAATAAATTTCATCGACCTAAATTTTTAACAACTTGGGAATACTAGATAGAAATCAAGTTCCTAAGTTATGAAAGTCAAACTATTCTTATTCTATTTACGCTTCCGCAAGCCAATTATTATACTCTCTGCTGTATTGGCTGCTGTTATTATTGGCTTAGATAACTGGCAGCGATACAAATACAGAACAGCAGACTATACGCCTTGGACTTTAGCTAGTGTCAATAGTGGCTCAAGTTTTACTGTGACTCGCCATAATGAAACCAAGACTATTAATTTATGTGGCGTACAAGCATCTGGAAATAAAGCTAAGAACTATTTGCAGTCAGTAATTAATCTTGGTAATGGCACAGTAGAACTAGAACGAGTTGGCGATCGCTATGAAGCTTGGATACTGCTTGACCGAGATTATGATGTTGAATTAGTGAAACATATCTCCGATCAACCCAACTATCTTGTTGAGCAACAGATTCATTTAAACACTTGGGTTATAGAGCGTGGATATGCCCGACAAGATCTACAAACCTGAGTTCGACGTAAAAAATAGACTGGAAATAAGTAACCAGAAGGATTTACGGCTATTTTTAAGTAACTAAGCATTATCAACTTTGTTAGTCTATTGAGAAACCGAGAAGAGAAGATGACGAATACGGTAAAGTTTAA
>JBBSPC010000274.1:0-2423 GCA_038259125.1 Chroococcales cyanobacterium
AGGTTATGAGTCTGTTGAAATCAGTTTGGAGAAACTGCGATCAATCTTCTCATTTCTGTCCCCCTTTCTTCTTAGTCTAATTAGACTAGGTTCTCGAACAATAATCGCGAACTCTTGACTCTTTTTGTCCAAAGTCCAATGAATTGTCTGGACTCGCTTAAAGAAAAAATCGCTATTTGAACTACTTAAAGAGCGATCTTACTCTCGTTTCAAAGTCTAACTACCGTTTCTCACCAATCAAGCGATCGCCACAACAAATATTCAAACATCATGACGAATCTAACTAGAGAACTAAACAATTCTCACAGTCCTTTATATAAATGGTTTGAATCAAAACAATCTCCCTGTGATGATCGCTCGATCGACAACCACAATCAGGAGATGAATAGAAACCAAATTATCAGACCATCTGGGCAAATTGAAGACTTTGCACTTCTTGGAACGGCTTTTGTGTATGCTTTTCGATGGCATCTAGGATTACTCAATCTTAATTTTGACCAAACGGTAGCAAGTTACAACCTAAATTCAACTGTGGCTAATCAACTTTTGTCTGCAAAAGTTGGTACTACTCCAGGCAGAAGGCTTTATTTATATATCCAGTAAAGTCGTTGTTCAAAGATTTGACAGGATTAAGAGCAGAGTTTGAAGATTTTGTTATGGAAAACTACAGCAACTAGGAAAAAAAAATCGCTCGTTGGTTTTACTAGTTAGCCAATACCGACAAAAAGAATATTGTTTCCTACTCTCAACTTTTGAGTCCGAGTTATTTGTCGAACTTAATTAGATTTAACTTGCCGACTTCTCCTTCTAGTCCGATCCTTGCCATATAAAAGTCATAGAATAATGTTTGTCAATATGATGTAACGAAGGTAAACAAACCAACCCGTCATAATCAGCCAGAACTTTTAGTTGAAACAGAGCGCAACGGGCTTCGTAGTTCTCAATCTCCCCCTGTTGTTGTTTAATATATTTATTTAGTGTTGTATAACTTGAGGCGAAGTTAAAAAGTAAGATCGAGAGATATCTTTGGAGTTATATATAGTGCAGGGCTTATCGCGCAGACAGCTAAATTTTGTTCAAATCATCTTTAGGATCGTAAACTTCTACTATCGAACTAGATAATAGTTTATCCATAAAAATAGCTAAATTGTGCTTATTAGGTTGCTTGGTCGAGATAAACTCGATCGCCTCAACTTGAGGAAAATTATAGGCAAGTTCGCCAATTTTTTGGCTATAAGAATGTGTTTTCAGCCGATCTTGAAAATATTCCCAAGGTTCATTAATTCCCTGCCAATTAATTTTAGTAGCTTGACATTCTTGGCGATCGCTCAGATTAAGAACGTGGTTTAAAGTAATATGGATAGCAAAGACGGCATGAGGCGGTAAAGGAACGTGGCTACGCTTCAATCCATAAAACTTTTCTGTAGTTGCTGTAAAATCTTCTTCGCCACAGTAAAGACAAGGAATTGAATAGCCATCAGGAGGCTTAAAATTGTATCTTCCCCCATATTTTTCCGCTCCGATAGTTGCTAAAGGGTCTTTAGCATAACGAAGATTAGTAGTACGATAATAATAACCTTCAACAGGTACGATTGTAGCTCGCTGTAAATCTACTCGGTCGATGGTTTGAAGTAACTGTAGTTGCTGTTTGACTGCTTCAATGTCCATTTAAATGTTAATAGCCAGCAGAATCGCCTTCGTATATTCTGCCAACAAGCTGTTCGACTGCTTTGAGATCGTTTTTTAGCAAGCTATCTAAAGGTGATTCTCCAAACCATTCAACTAGCGGCTCTTTCAGCCAAGAGCGGATATTACCCTCCGAACCATCGGTAAGTTGCCAAAGTATTTTTAATGAGTGAATTAGGGGCTGTAGCTTTTTACTCGTTTTCTCCGAAGCAAGATCGCGCTCGACGGTACGAGAATTAACCGCCGCTATTTTTGCCATTTGAGACTGATTAACACCGATAAATCTAGCTAGTTGCTTAAGACTTAATTCACCAGAATCATAAATTGGTAACACTGGTTCTAGCTTAGGTATGGTTGGAGGCATGGGTACAATTAATATTTTTACTTATCTTATTTTACAATAAATGTCGGTCAAAGTACATTTTTTTTGTCTGACAAATGTAATTTTCATACGTTTTTTGGTTCTGTTGCAAAAACCTGAGACACATCTGTAGTATTATCAAGTCTTAACTTACTATTAGAACAGATGAACCCCAAGCAACCATTTAAATGGAAACACTTTGAGGGAGAAATTATTTTACTTTGCGTTTGCGGCGTTGCTGAATAGATAGTGGATTAACTAAGAATAGGTACTTTTTTAAATCTTAAATAATACATCAAAAGTCGAACTGAATACTTTAACATTTGAATCGATTTCGAGTAACATAAAGTTGCTCGATGTAATCTCGCCAAACAAA
>JBBSPC010000275.1:0-2397 GCA_038259125.1 Chroococcales cyanobacterium
GATAGCGATAGTTTAATTGAGGTAGTTTTAGATTTAGGTAGACTACCAGAAGCACGGTTTAGCGATCGCGCAATCTATCTTCGTGATGAACCCGTAACCCCAGAAGAAATTCAACACTGTATTGAACGGGTAGGAATGTTTAGCAGTGATAATCGTGCAGGCATAGAACGAACCTTGCACCGTATTAGTGCCATTCGTAACCGTACAGGGGATATCATCGGTTTGACCTGTCGTATTGGGCGGGCAATTTTTGGCACAATTGTCATGATTCGCGACCTAGTAGAAACAGGACAGTCAATTTTACTGTTAGGTCGTCCTGGAGTGGGCAAAACTACTGCCCTGCGAGAAATTGCCAGGGTTTTAGCTGATGATCTAGGCAAAAGAGTAGTGATCATCGATACTTCTAATGAAATTGCTGGGGATGGAGATGTTCCTCACCCTGCTATTGGTCGCGCCCGTCGGATGCAGGTGGCTCGTCCTGAACTACAGCATCAGGTAATGATCGAAGCGGTAGAAAATCATACTCCTGAAGTAATTGTCATTGATGAAATTGGTACAGAATTGGAGGCTTTAGCAGCCAGAACTATCGCCGAAAGAGGCGTACAGCTAGTGGGGACTGCCCACGGTAACACCGTCGAAAACCTTATTAAAAACCCGACTCTTTCTGATTTAGTAGGAGGAATCCAAAGCGTTACCCTGGGAGACGATGAGGCACGCCGTAGAAGAACGCAGAAGACAGTTTTAGAACGCAAAGCACCTCCAACCTTTGCGATCGCTGTGGAAATGCTAGAAAGGCAACGTTGGGTAGTCCATGACGATGTTTCTGCCACTATCGATACTCTGCTGCGGGGAGGTGAACCCCCAGCTCAGGTAAGAACCGTAGATGACAGTGGAGAAGTCACGATCATTCACGAAGAACCTGAGACATCTTTTCAGCCTCTGCCTTCTAGAAACAGCAATGTAGTTACAAGTTTTCATCCTCAAGGATTAAGAGCGTCGGGCAAAATGACTCCTCTTGCTTTTGGTAGTGGAAAAGCTAAACGGGACAATACTGATTTTGAGGGCATGATAGAACGGTCTTGGCAAACCAAAGAAGCTAACAGTCAAAAAATTCGTACCCCTGGTCCCAATGGAGAAGACTGGCCCATTTATATCTATGCCTACGGTATTGGTCGATCGCAAATAGAGCAGGTAATTGAAGTGCTGGATTTGCCGATTATGTTGACTAAGGATTTAGATGAAGCGGACGCGGTGGTGGCGTTGCGATCGCAAATCAAACATCATTCTAAATTGCGTAATGTTGCTAAAGATCGCCATATTCCTATTTATACGGTTAAATCTAATACCATTCCTCAAGTTACGCGCATCTTTCGCCAGATTTTAGATCTAGACGATCCTAATATCCCTGAACCGACAGACCTACGATTGTTTAGTAAAGCTGGGAGTGATGATGAGATAGAAGCTTTAGAAGAAGCAAGATTAGCCGTAGAACAAATTGTAATTCCTCAAGGACAACCTGTAGAATTATTACCGCGATCGGCAAAAGTGCGCAAAATGCAGCATGAACTGATAGAACACTATCGTTTACAGTCCGATAGCTTTGGAGACGAACCAAACCGCCGTCTTAGAATCTATCCTGCATAAGTAACATATACGTAGGGTTGGCATGGCAAATCAATCTTCTTATGTCGCAATTAAATTATCCAGATGGATTAATTGGTGGGCAAAGAGCATATCCTACGAAAGCGCGATCGCTTTACCGCCAAAGCCTTGATATTCCAACTCGAAAGCCGTTAAAAGTATAATTAATAGTGTAAATCACACTGTAAATTATGGCTGCTAAAAGTATTAACATAACTATTGACGAAGAAATCTTAAGTCAATCAGACCGTCTTGTAAAAGAAAAAAAATATGCTAATAGAAGCAGATTTATCGAAGAAGCAATTACTTTACGGCTCAAACAATTAGACGCTGAATTTATTGGCGAACAAGCCAAGCTGCTAAACAAGGATGAAGCAGAGGAATGGTTTGAGGGAGAATTAGAATCTTGGCAAGAAGAATATTAAGAGGAGGTATCTACTGGGCAAATCTAGAACCAACCGTTGGTACAGAACAGCAAGGAACACGCCCTGTACTAATAATTAGCATCGATTCTTTTAACCAGAATAGTCAAAGTGCAATCGCTTTTGCCATCACCAGTAAAAAACCAAAGGTTAAGTATCCTTTGATTTGTGAACTACCAGAAGATCTTTTACCCAAGAAATCTTGGGTGAAAATGTCTCAAATACGAACCTTGAGCATTCAAAGATTAGGCAAGAAAATCGCTCAACTAGAAGAAGAAGAGCTAAGTAAAATCTTGGCTGGCTTTAATCGTTTGTGCAGTTAACCATATCTAAA
>JBBSPC010000276.1:0-2245 GCA_038259125.1 Chroococcales cyanobacterium
AACTTTTAGAATTCTATCAGAAAGATATCGTCATCGCCGAAAAAGGTTTTCTCTTCGCTTCAATTTAATCGCTGGTATTTACAATTATGAGCTTTCTTTAAATCAAAACAATTAGCGATCGCGACTTTCGCAAGAGGTCTATTAAGGAACTAGCAAAAAAACCTTCTCATCCATACCTACCGTGTATGGCAATATCTCTGGAACTGGTGTAAGCGTAGACACCACCAAAGAAAACAAAAATGGGTCAAAAAGAAATACTTCCAGATAACTAACGCAGTAGATTGGACATTCTGTTGTATGACAAAAGATAGAGAAAGTAGGGAAAAACCTCTATACCTAACCCTAAAATCTTGTCAAGTTCTTGATGCTTCTTATAATTAGAGCGTATCGAAAAATAATCAGGTAACTTTTCCTAGAAAACTCTGGAGATGCAGTTCGCTCTAAACCTGAGCTTTGATAGTATAAATGGTTCTACCTTATCAAAGCGAAATTATGTTCGAGAATAAATTTCCACGGTGGTTATTTTGGGGTTTGACGATCTCTTTTATTGTCTTCAATGGTTATTTTTTATTTCCTGTATACCAATATTTACGACCCACGTTGATTTTGATAGTGACAGCAGTACTATTTGCTTTTCTCTTGAATTATCCAGTGAACCTGCTTATATCGTGGAAATTTAAACGCGGCTATGCTGTTGCCGTCGTGTTTTTGTTGACATTGGTTATTTCGGGTGCAATCACTCTGACATTACTGCCTCTTCTACTTCAACAGCTAAATGAATTTACCAGTCGTCTACCAAGCTGGATCGATTCTGGGTCGGTGCAGTTGCAAAATTTTGAAACCTGGGCGATGGACAAAAATCTTCCTTTTGATGTTAGTGCTTTAATAGCTCAATTAGAAGAGCGTTTTGCTAGAGAAGTAGAATCTTTACCCACTCAGGTAATTAATTTTTTAATTGGAGCATTTGATAGCAGCTTAGAATTATTAGTCACAGTCGTCTTGACTTTCTATCTGCTGCTTCATGGTGAGAATTTTTGGTCGGGAATCTGGCAATGGTTGCCCGACAATTGGGGAGATCGTATTCAGTCTTCTCTCAAACAGAGTTTTCAAAGTTACTTTATCGGTCAAGCTGCGATCTCCTTATTAATGAGCCTAGCTATTACTACAGTATTCTTATTACTGAAAGTACCTTTTGGCTTATTATTCGGTCTGGCAATTGGAGTTTTAGTGTTAATTCCTCTAGGAGATATTTTGGGTATTGTCAGCGTTAGTTTACTGACAGGTCTGAAGAGTGTTGGTTTAGGAGTAGAAGTATTAATAGTGGCAACTACAATCGACCAGGCGATCGACAATGTTCTTGCACCCCGTATTTTTGGTGGTTTGGTTGGACTCAACCCTGTTTGGATTATCATTTCTTTGCTGTTGGGGGCTAAACTAGGTGGAGTTTTGGGTTTGATTTTAGCCGTACCTTTAGCAGGAGCAATTAAAAGAATCACTGACAGCTTGAGAGTTTCACAGCCTGACCCAAACTGGGAGGATAAATCTTCTGCCACAGCTATTAAAACACAGGATGTTTTTTGAACATTTCTGATTAACTTGTAGGGCGTTGCTGAATCAAGATATGAATTTAATGACGATTGAGGCTTTATTTAAAAATGCGATCGCCTGTTGTTTATTCTCTGCTGCATTACCTTACAAAAACTAAATAGGTAATAAAATTGGAAAAATATATAATTAAGTAAACTAGATTGGGGATAATTCTTATTTGATTAACAATAATAAAAATCCGATTGCATTGAGCTTCTTCTCAGGCGCAATGGGATTAGATTTAGGTATAGAAAAATCAGGCTTTGATATTCGTTTAGCTTGTGAAATAGATCAATATTGTAAACAAACAATAGCAGCAAACAGACCCAGTACAACGCTATTAGGTGATATAAATGATTACTCTGCTGCTGACATATTAGCTGCTGCAAAACTAAAGGAAGATGATTCTATTGAATTAATTATGGGCGGTCCTCCTTGTCAAGCATTTAGTACAGCAGGATTACTACAGCGGTTTGCATCTAAATAGGGGAAAATAAGGTGTTATAAAAATAGGTAATAAACGCCTAGTGTGAATTAGGAAAAAAGGAGGAAAAGACAGAAGATGAAAGTTATCAAGCTGTCCATCTAAATATCTTTCCTCATGAATAGCATAGACTTTGAAAGCCTATTAGTCATAGTTTTTGTCCTTGTAGATGAC
>JBBSPC010000277.1:0-2209 GCA_038259125.1 Chroococcales cyanobacterium
CCAACTTCAATTCTGCCCAATTCCCACAATAGTTCTTGTTGCTTCAGATATGGTAGGTGTCCATAGTTTCCTAACCACCCTAATAACCCTTGTAGTTTAATGCCCAAATCTTGTCCTGGTACAATCTGATTTGACCATCGATGACTGAATTATTTTCCTTCGTAGGCATTCTCTGGGAAAAACCCTGAAAAATTACTAAGTTGTCTAACTTAAACCTGCGTTTTTAAATCGCGATCGCAATATTTTTTTAATGATACGCCTTAGTTTTGTTGCTATCTACCAATGGGTTAAGTTTATTAATCAAAAATCCTGTTTAAAAAACTAAAAGCTAATCGCTCTTTTGATAAACTCTAGTTTTACTCAGCACCAACCATTTCTCCAGCTTGAACTAACTCTAGTAAATTTCCTTCAGGATCTCTAACTAAAGCAAGTTTTACTCCCCAATCGGCAAAATTCCAGGCTGAAGAGACAATTTCCACATTTTTACTCTTTAAATACTCTAAGGCTTCATCTATGTCTTTGACTCCAAAACTTAAGGCGATCGCATCATCTTTTTGCCCGAAAGAAACAGAGGTTTGCTTGCCAAAGTATTCTTTGAGCTTACCACGACACATGATAGTAAGTTTAGTTGCGCCATTAGTCAATTCAACATAGCGATCGACCTCAGAAGTAAAAACAACTTCTAGCCCTAATATATCTCGATAAAATTGCAGGCAAGTATCGTAATCGTTTGCATACAGTCTGGTATAGGAAAAATTAAATTTCATTGATTTGGTTCTCGAATAAAGGCTGCTACAGTTTTGTAATTGATAGATTTCTTACACAAATTATTAATTACCCGATCAAGAGGTAAAAGGTAAAAAGAGTTATCAGTTTATTTATGCAAGCAGTTTCATAGATAAATAACTTTTTCATTTTAAAAGTTTCTGGCTACTTATTTTATCTTTTAGCCAAATTAAGCTAAAAAGAGTTTATCAAGATTGTGCCAGAGAATTAATCTATGCTGCCCCCACCAAACCCCAGACGCAGGAAACATATTACTAAAAACGAACGTAAAGCTAATAATCGTCTTACTAAATTCCCGATCGACTTTCGTGACGGACACTTTGACATTCCTGGTGTAGATAGCTGGCATAGTTATTGGCGAGAGCCTTATTATTTAATGCTGACTGTACCTTGGTGGATATTCTTTTTATTGACTGCGATCGCCTACTGTGGAGTTAATGCCCTTTTTGCTCTAAGTTATCTATTGGGAGGTGACTGTATTGCCAATGCTGATTCTGGCTCATTTGGTGATGCTTTTTTCTTTAGTGTCCAAACGTTGGCTTCTCTCGGTTATGGAGCAATGTATCCTACTACATTTTATGCAGATATATTAGTAACCATAGAAGCTTGGATGGGAATTATTAGTATTGCCGTAATGACAGGACTAGTTTTTACTAAGTTTTCTCAACCTACAGCTAGGGTAATATTTAGCAAAGTAGCTATTGTTAACGTTCATAATGGTATACCTACTCTAACGATGAGGGCTGCTAACCAACGACATAATCAAATATTAGAGGCTCAAGTTCGTGTCTATTTGATGCGAGACGAAATAACTTCTGAAGGGGAATTTATGCGTCGGTTTTATTTATTAAAGTTGCTTAGAAATCAAACCCCAAGGTTTACCCTAAGCTGGACTATTATGCACCCAATTAATGAAACTAGTCCTCTATGGCAAGCCACCCCAGAATCTTTAGCCAAAACCAGATCGATGCTGATTATTTCTTTAAATGGAATCGATCAAACCGTTTATCAATCGCTTCATGCAACCCACACCTATAGTGCCAATGAGATTTTATGGAATCATCGTTTTGTCAATATTTTTCATGAAATAGAAGGACAACGTTATATAGATTTCAAATGTTTTCATCAGACAGAGCAAATTAGCCAATAGACCTATTGCACAAATTTTAGTTAAAAACATATCAACAAAGCTAAAAATATGAGTTTTCTATCTAACTTGCAGTTGATGAGCCAATACAACCAGTGGATGAATCAAAAGATATATCAGGCTGCTCAACAATTAGGGAATGAGGCAAGTCAGCAAGATCGAGGAGCATTTTTTGGCTCAATTTTTGGCACGCTCAATCATATCTGGGTGGCAGATATTATTTGGCTGAGAAGATTTTCTCAACATCCTCAGCAATATCCAAGTTTAAGCAGTTTA
>JBBSPC010000278.1:0-2191 GCA_038259125.1 Chroococcales cyanobacterium
ATATTGATGAGATTGAAAATATTTTAGCAAAGCGTTGCAATATTCTTAATGATATGAAAAAAGAAATTAGAGATTTAACTAACTATCATTGGTTTGCAACTTGCTAATTAAAGTTGCTTTTGAGAATAGGATTTGGTATTATATTATGAAAATGTCCTAACCATAATGCGTAATGCTATATCATTACGTTTTCGCTCTTTGGTTGTCGCATCGAGCAACTTCAGTTAAAGACAGCTGAACGAATTAAAAAAGCTTTAGCCACTTATACGATTGTTGCTTGGCGGTTACTTTGGCCAACTTATGAGGACAGAACAAATCCTGACCTTCCTTGCGATACGATTCTAGAAATTCACGAATGGCAATCTCTTTATTGTCACTTTCATGGTTTTCCTTTGGCTAAACAACCTCCTTCAATAAAACAAGCTCTGATTTGGATTGCTCGACTTGGTGGATTTTTAGCTCGCCGACATGATGGTTTTCCAGGAGTTAAAACCCTCTGGAGAGGACTGCAACGATTACATGATATTGCTTCTAGCTGGAAGTTGCTGTATTCCTCTGAAAATCAGATTTTGTAGACTTATGGGTAAGGTATAGAAGGGTTTTTACAGCAACAATTAATTACCCAATTAAAACATTTAGACAACCTCCTACAATTTTGTTAGGAGAACCCAAAGGTTCGACAATTGTATCTCCCATGCGACAGGCGGGGAGTCCATTAATCAATACTGTTAAGCTACCGCCAACAACCACGCCAACACCGTGAAGAACACAGGTATGTCTATCTGCTAGACCAGAAACACTAGCAATAGTACTAGACATAGTAGTAGCTACAGTAGCTTTGGTAGAATCTTCGGCTGCCTTAGCAGCAGGACCAGCAGGAGTTGGTGCCATTGCTAAAGAATTAGCCTCCGCTGCTTGAACTGTTGCGTAGGTGGTTAATTTAGTCGACATCAAAGCAGGAGCAGCAGCATTAGGCACCCCTCGCCAAGCTGGTAATCTACCAATAAAAACATTAGGGCTACCAATTCCTGTTAGGATTGGGGGAGTGGGATGAACTACATTATCGGTGACTCTAGCAGCAGGTTTACCCATAATTATTTTTGTCTAAAAAATTCAGAAAAGAAAAATAAAGGAACTTAATCGAACTCAAATTAATAAGCAGGTGATATTTCTATGATGTCTCTTAATGACAGTGCAAGCAATTAGACATAAGTTTAATTACATTTATAAGGTTGTGCCTCTAAAGTTTAAAACAGCCTCACTCATCGTCAGCATATTCAATTGCGTGATCGCACTACTGGGCTAAAAACTTCATTTTATGCTATATCGCATTTATGCGAAATTGCTCAGCAACTTTATATTGCCGAAGGAACGGTCAAAAGCCATGTTACCCATATTCTCAACCAACTCAATTTGAAAAATCGCTCGCAAATTGCTATATAGAACCCATTTGAGATCTCTAGCTAGAAAGAGGCTGCAAGCCTTTTAATCATTAATCTGATGAAATAGAGATTAAGCTTGATTGTGGCATTCAAGAGGGTTCTCTCAAAATTTTTAACAAGGATTTTACATCTCTACATCCAAGCATTTGAACTTTCAATCACCCATTTGGCTATAGCTAGAACAAATCCAGATTGGCCCTGCGTTGTTTTTTCTTGTTTTGAAGGTTTCGTCGAAAGTTCAAACTTGATTTTTTCCATAATCTGAGGATCGGCTTTTTCTAATTTTTTTTGCAGATGTTCTGGATGATAACCGCGATCTAAGAGGATAATGAGCTTGGGAATATTCAGCGGTTTCGAGTAAAAATAATCTATGTTTTGCCTCAGCACCTCAATCAATCCCGCATCGTCCGATACATTAGTGCGAGTGCAATGAGTAAAGAAGGGAAAACCCAAAGTATCAACTGCCAGATGTCTTTTAATCCCATTCATGGATTTGTAAAAACAGTAGCCTTTTGAAGCTACACTACAGGTATTTTGACGAGCGACCCCGCGTCGTTTTACGGCGCAAGGGAACGCGCGAGTTTTACAGCTTGTGAATCGATGATAATTATAGCGTTACGCATATACGTTAGGACATTTTTCAAAAGCTGCATCAACACATTCTCTGACAGTCTGAAATTCTTTGATTGTCTGCTTCATCCAGGTTTTGAGAACAGACCACCAACGCTCTATTTTATTTAAATCTGGAG
>JBBSPC010000279.1:0-1965 GCA_038259125.1 Chroococcales cyanobacterium
ATTAGATCTTCGTAGATTTCCTGAACTGATTTTTTTGCTTTGATTCCAGCTTCAATTGCCTGATCGTAGATTTTGTTGCCAGCGATCGCTTTTTCAAAGATAGCGGGGTTAGAAGTAATTCCTTTAATTCCTTTATCGCTAATGGACTGCTTTAATTCTCCAGACTCGATAATGTCACGGCTAAGGTTATCCATCCAGATACTTTGACCGTATTGATTTTCAATTTCTAAAATCGGGTTTTGGGTAGGCATAAGTTAATTATTCTCCTAATTAATATTTCACAACTAAAATTTGTAACCACCGAAGGCTGTCAGAGATTAAACGTCTTACTAAACTAGGGCTTGTTCTTCTGATTCGCGACGCGCCCAATCTTGGATAAAAGACTCTACTAGCTCTACATCTTCGGTGCTGCCAATCACTAGGGGAGTGCGTTGATGTAGTTTATTTGGCACCACGCTGAGAATGCGTTCCATGCCAGTGCTGGCTTTTGCTCCTGCTTGTTCAGCCAATAAAGCCAAAGGTGCAGATTCATACAACAATCTTAGCTTTCCTTCAGGATTTTTCTCCGTCCCTGGATAGAGAAATACGCCTCCTTGAAGTAATATTCGATGGAAATCCCCAACTAATGCCCCACTGTAGCGAGAAGTATAGCCTTCGTGACGATGAACATAGCGGATATACTCTCGGATTGATTCATCCCACTGCCAGTAGTTACCCTCATTGACGCTATAAACAGAACTATGCTTGGGAATGGTAATATTTTCTTCTGCTAAAATAAATTCCCCTAAACTGGGATCGAGAATAAATGAATGCACTCCTTTACCTATGGTGTAAACAAGCACCGTAGAAGGACCATATAAAACATAACCTGCTCCTATTTGGCGATCGCTGTTTTGCAATAAATCTTGGGCTGTGCCATCGAGATCTTCCCCTTCTTGTTGGCGTAGGGAAAAGATTGAACCCACATTTAAATTAATATCTACGTTGGAAGAACCATCAATGGGGTCATAGAGCAGCGTATATCTGCCTATGGGACAATTTTCAGGTAGGTAATAAGGTTTTTCCATTTCTTCTGATATTAAGCGACAAACTAAACCGCTTTGCTTAAACACAGATATAAAGACATCATTGGCATAAATGTCCATTTTTTTAACTGATTCGCCCTGGACATTGGTTTCTCCAGTAAGTCCTAACGCCCCAGCCATCAAGCCTGCCCGACTCAAACGACGAGTCACTAATTTGGCTGCTAAAGCAATCCGATTCATGATCGCGCTAACGTCCTGTGCTTGAGTACTAAAATCAGAGAACTGCTGTAATACGTGCCTAGATAGTGTTTGGCAATCTCTATCTAGACTATATTCTGGAATGATTGCGTTATTTTCCATTTTTATTAACCTTTCTAAGCCTATATCTCTGCTTTCTTTAAAATTATGACTAAATAAATAAAAGATTGGTAAATTGACTGCTATTAACTATATTAGAAAGACATTTTAAACCTAGGTCATAAGCTTAAGACTAGCTTCAGGTTATTAACTATTTTGCTAATTACGATACTAAATTTGAGGTTTACAATCCGAAATTGACGATCGTATCGCCATGATGTTATTTAAATTTCTTCACCTTAAGACTAGGCTTTTTATGCCTGGGATTTCACCAGGCATTAATGACCGCAATTTTGTTCTATTTACCCATCCCTAGCTGTTGGGCTTTCTGGTAAACTTTTCCTTCTGTTAATAGCGAAGGAGCAATTACCACATCAACTTGCTGCATTTCTTTGAGGTTTTTTGCGCCTAAAGTACCCATACTAGTTTTAATTGCTCCTAGTAGGTTGTGAGTACCATCGTCAAGCCTAGCCGGACCGACCAAGATCTCTTTTATGGTTCCTGTTGTTCCTACTTTGATACGAGTACCACGGGGCAATACTGGGCTAGGAGTGGCCATTCCCCAATGAAAATCTCCTCCAGG
>JBBSPC010000280.1:0-1742 GCA_038259125.1 Chroococcales cyanobacterium
AAATTGAGGATAAAAATCTCTTGTAGGCTTTAAAAGAGAAAACAAAGCTTATATTCTTGATATCAGTCTTTTAGACAATTATCAACGCATAATTAAATAATGCCAACAACATAGATCACTTTTGCGGTTATGTCTATCTTTATTGATTAGGTTATGTTAATGACTTATATACAGCGCATAACTTGCCGAAATGGTGAGACAGTATTCAGACTACACCCTAGAAGAGTACTGTAGACCTCTTGCACAAATCAGGCGATCGCCAAATCCTGAAAGATGGAGATTTTCTGTAATTGAGCGATCGGCGAGCAACCTTTAACTAGCATTAATTAGAAAATAGTCCCATTTTATTTATTTGAAGTGCAAAATGTGGTTTCGTGTAATCGCGCCTATAAGCAAACGTTAAGCAAGTTATTAAAAATATCTGTTACGTCTGGTGTGAATTAGGAAAAAAGGAGGAAAAGACAGAAGATGAAAGTTATCAAGCTGTCCATCTAAATATCTTTCCTCATGAATAGCATAGACTTTGAGAGTCTTTTGGTCATAATTTTTGTTCTTGTAGATGATTGGTATCAATCAGAAGAAAAATCCTGGTCAGGCAAATCTCCTGGAGCTAAACCAGAAATGAGTGACAGCGAAATCATCACATTAGCTTTAATCATGGACTATTTGCCATTTCCAGGAGAAAGTCAGTTTATCGGTTTTATTCGAGCCAATTACAGACAATGGTTTCCAACCCTATTAGAACGAAGTCAGTTTAATAGACGCTTGCGAAGACTAGAAGACAAAATGGAGATTCTCAGAAGAACATGGGTGGGACAGTTAGGAGGATTCGATGCAGATAGCTTCGTGATTGACACTAAACCAATACCAGTAGTAGGTTACAGAAGAAGCAAGCGACATAGCGATTTTGATGGTAGTGCTGATTATGGCTATTGTGCAGCCAGGAAAATGAAATACTTTGGCTATAAATTAGTTGTCCTCTCAACCCTCAAAGGATTACCTATTGCTACATGCGGACAAGTCCTTTGTGATTTAGTTTCGGCTAACACCGATGAACGACTGGCTGTTGAAGGAGTTCTTCAAGTAGTTCACGGTAGCGATATTTATGGAGATAAAGGTTTCATTGGTCAAGATTGGCAAGAAGAAGTGACTGGTTCTACTGGTAATCGTATCTGGACAATACAGCGAGAAAATCAACATCAACAGGTTAGTTCTGACTTGAAACGTTTGATTAGCCGAGTAAGGCAACGAATCGAAGGCGTTTTTTACGAGATTCAACAACTCGATTGGTCATGGCGGGGAAACCCCGCCGACCCTCTCGTTCAAAACACTGGTCGCAATCCAGAAAGATTACTTAACAAAACTGTTGGTGGTTTAGCTACTCATATGGCAGCCAAGATTACCTCTCATACGTTACGACTTCTTCTTCGCCGTCGGTTCGACATTGATGTTCTCACTTTTCAATCTTCATCTATTTACTAAAACTTAATTCACACCAGACGTCTAATAGTAAACTGAGGCTAATACCTGGATGGCTTTCAACCACTTCCTTAATGCGATCGTGTATTTCTTCATCAACAACATATTTTTGACCGAGATATCCATCTAAATATTTGCCTAGATACTTCAAATTCCGATATTTAGTCCAATCAATTTCGGAATCTGTACGAATGCAGAAATTAAAACCCAGTTGTTCGCATCGCTTTTGGGCTAATACATCCTGCCAGCGATTGCTTTCATCT